>JAEUQD010000303.1 GCA_016789925.1 Bryobacterales bacterium
ACGTTTATCTTGGCGCATGATTATTTTCCGGATCTGAGCATTGCGTAAAAGAAGAGACTGAACAGGGCGATGCCGGCCACGATGAGGAGAAGGCACGGTACCAGACCCCGGGTAGGAGAGACTTTGGGTTTACGGTTGGCGGCTTTGAACTTGGCCATAGGTTACTTCAGTAGTGCGGCTGCCTGGTGAAAGAAGTCGTCGAGCGCGGCCAGGCTGGCGGGCTCGAGGTCTTTGAGGACGATGGCGCAGACATCGCGTTTACGCTCGGCCAGGGCCATTTGAGTAGCCAGAAACTGGGCCGTATGATAGGCGGCGGTGTAGCCGGCGGCGGGCAGGGATTCCTGGCGGTCGGCAAACAGGACGGTGGAGAAACAGCCGCCGTGGCCAATGATCATCTCGTGATAGGAGTGATTCATGGCCGGGCCTTCGTAGACATCGACGGGCCTCTTGAGGCGGGCACGGAAGAGGGATTCGGCGGCACGGTCGAGGGACTTGCGGAGGCGCTGGCCTTTCGGCGAATAGCGGAGGTCGCCGAAGAAGGTCAGTTCGGCATAGCGGCCGCGGCGGGCAAGTTGCGCGTAGATTTCAGGCGCGCTGCGCCCTTCGGGTGGGTTCCCGACAAACGAGTAATAGAGGGTGATGCCGCCGCGGTAGCGGACCGAGCGGGACTGAAACTGCTTCCATGCCTCGGAGGCACGGATGTCGCCGCCGGAGGATTCAAACAGGCGATTGGTGATGGCCTTGTAGAGTTCGACGCTGGGCTGTGTGACGAAATTCATGTTCCGCAGATAGGCCAAGCCGAAGACCACGTAGTGCATGAACTGCATGTAGGCCGACAAGGGAACGGCGGGGAACTTTACGACGGCGATGGGATAGCCCTTCCGGCGCAGGAGCGCGACCTTTTCGGCGTCGGGCCCTTTGGCCCCGCGGGTCTGGATGGCCAGGAAGACGCGGTCCTGAGCCGGGTCCTTGGCCGGAAGGTAATTCGCCAGTTTCGGTTTCTCGCCAATCACGATTTTGAGGCCGGTCTCTTCGCTCTTGCCGAGGCTCTCTTCAAAATCCTGCTTCGTCCAGAGGGCGGCTCCGGCCCAACTGTCGTTGAGCAGGAGAGTAATTTTGTCCCGACCGGCGCGCGCCTGGGCTTCGAGGAAAGCGGCCAGCCGCCAAGCCGTGTGGATCTGTTCGGGAGTTAGAAAAGTGGCCCGGATCCAGGCATCGAGGTCCACTTGGGCGAGACCCAGCGGGTAGAGGCTGCCGCGCGTGAGCGGCCCGCTGTGGCGGCCGGCGGTGGCGTTGCCATCGTCCATCTGGAGTTCGATGCGGCGGTATCCGCGCTCGGAGGCGAACTGATCGAGGAGTGAACCGGGCAACGTCATGTAGATGAAGTTCGGCCGGCTGTCGATATTGTGCTTCTCGTAAAGGGCGGCGAGCATGCGGAGGTTGACCACTGGCTCATACGACGTCATCCCCATGGCCATGCCCACAACCAGCGTGCTCTTCAGGGCTTCGCCGAGCGTGCCCGTGGAGCGCTTTTCGATGTCGGCGAGGATGGATTTCAGTTTGGCGGGATCGGTGGAATCGAGCACATAAACGCGCGGGCCGCGTTTGAGCAGGCCGACCGCGTTGTACATCGACTTGTCTTCCGCCGAGCCACCCATGCCGGCCCAGATCAGGAAGCGCAGCCTGGCCCCGTGTGTTTTGCGAATGGCGGCTTTGATTTCGTCCAATTCGGCGACTACACGTTGCGGCCAGTCGCCGGCGGCCTCGGCGCGCCAGGCTAGGTGGAAGACACCATAGCTGTTCTTGGTAACACGGCCTTGTGCGTCGATTTCCGTGCCTAAGGGGATGAGTTGGTTCCTGGCGGGGTCGAGGCCGTCAAGCCCTTTCCGTGCGGCGCGTTTATCGAGCAACTGCAACTTGGCAAGCACTTCGCCGCTGGCAAACTGGTCAGCCAGCGGCTCGGAAACAGGGGTGTCGTGAAAGAGCGAGAGGCCCGGCATCTCGTTCTATGATAGGGGATCGGTCATGAGGATCACGCGACGGCATGGATTGATGTTGAGTTTGTCGCTGGCAGCCTGTGGCGGCGCCGCGAAAGTGGAGTTGCCCGCGGACTTGCCGGGCGGCTGGAAACTGGCAGGCACGGCGGAAGAAACAGATGTGCCCGAGCTAGTGCGCCAGATGGGATTGCGGCAGGCTTTGCGTGCGCGCTACGAGGGACAGGGTGAGATTACAACGCGCGTGTTTACGATGAAGGTCCAGGCATCGGCGTTTGAATTAGTGCAGAAATGGCGGGCGGCGCCAGGCACTATCTACTTCCAGTCGGGCGACCATTTCGTGCTGATGGAACAGCCCGGCGCAGACCCGGCAGCGTTGTCCCAGGTGGCTAAGGCTCTGGACCAAAAACTCGCCGGGCGGTAAGGAATGTGTCGGCGTGCGCTTCGGCGGTGAGTTCAATGGGCTGGGCATAACCGCCGCCGAGCGTAATCACTACAGGAATCGATAGGGAGCGGCAAGGGCCGAGGACCATTTCGTCGCGCCGGGCGAGGCCGTCGAGGGTGAGAGAGAGACGACCGAGACGGTCCTGCGCCAAAGCATCCACGCCGGACTGGTAGAAGACGATTTGGGGTTTGAAATCCCAGACGCGAGGTAGCGCCTGGTCGAGCCGGGCGAGGTAAACGCTGTCGGTGACGCCGTCGTCCAATTCGATGTCGATGTCGCTTTCCTGCTTGCGGAACGGGAAGTTGTTGCGGCCGTGCATCGACAGGGTGAGCACGTTGGGGTGGGTGCGGAGGAGAGCGGCGGTGCCGTCGCCCTGGTGGACATCGAGGTCGACGATGGCGGCGCGCAACCCGCAATCGGTAACGGCGATGGCAATGTCGTTGAAGACGCAAAACCCGGATCCGTAGTCGTGGAAGGCGTGGTGTGTGCCGCCGGCGAGCGTGCCGCCGATGCCCGTGTCGAGAGCTTGCCGGGTGGCGGCAAGGGTGCCTCCGGCTGACGCGAGTGTGCGCGTAACCAGTGCGGGCGACCAAGGGAAGCCGATGCGCCTGATCTCAGCCGCGCTCAAAGTGCCTTCGAGGAAGGCCTGGACATAGGCGGGAGAGTGAACTCGCTTGATCGCTTCGCGGGGCGCCAGGGGCGCTTCGGCGAACGCGAACAGGCCAGTGGAAAGCAGGCGCTCCCGCGCGAGCCGATACTTCCGCATGGGGAACTTGTGCTCGGGCGGGAGCGGGATTTCGTGGTGATCGCAGTAGTAGAGAAGCAGGTCCGGTCTACTCGCGCTTGCTGAGATCGCGAATGTAGATGTCCTTGAAGCGCATGTTGCCCTGGCCGCCGGAGTGGAGTTGGAGGGCGATGTAACCATCAAAGGACTTGGGCGTGGGGTCGGTGAAATCGACCATCGGCACGCCGTTGAGCCGGGAGACATAGCGGTTGCCTTCGATTTTCACCTGGAGATCGTTCCAATCGCTTTGCCTGACGACGCCTTCGTTTTCCGGAGCGGGCCAGACGATCCATTGGCGGCCGTCGCCGTAGATTCCGGCCGAGTGCTTGTTGATTGAGCAGTCGATTTCCACCTGAAGGCCCTGGGAAACGTGTGGAGTACCGGGCTTGAAATCGACGTGGAAGAAGAGTCCGCTGTTGCCGTCGCCTTCGCACTTGAAGCGCATGGACAGGTGGAAGTCCTTGTACTTCTTGGCGGTCTGAAGGTAGCCGTACTCCTTGCTGATGGCTTGGCCATGAATCGTGCCGTTGTCCACAATCCACTTTTCTTTGCCCACTTCGACCCAACCGCTCAGGTCCTTGCCATTGAACAGCGACACCCAGTCTTCACCGGGTTTGGTGGAGCGCTGCGCCCAAAGCGAAGCGGACGCAACCAGCATCAGCATGAATACGTTTCTGAACATGCTTTTCAAAGTAGCACACGGTATCCAGCGTCTTCGAGGCGCTCGATGGCAGCCTCAAAGCGGGCCGCGGAAACCAGCAGGTAGTCGGTATCGAAGGTGGATAGCGCGAAGATCCCAATGTGTGCGTCAGCCAGTGGACGCAGCAGGCTGGCGAGGACGCCTGTCTCGGAGAAATCGATGGAGCCCTCGAGGTGGAGGGCGCGCCAGCCGTCTTCCACGCGCGCGTCGGGCGGTGCAAACTCCGACTCGCAAACCACCGAAAGCTCAAAAGGGGTGCGCGTGACGGACAAGAAAGCGCCGCCAATCTGAGTGGGAAGCGGATGGCTGGCCGGCAGCCGGCACACCGCATATGTTCCGGGCAGCACCTGCAATGTGTGGCTCATACAACTCCCAAGGAACTGCGAATGACGCCGGCGATCTGGCCGGCATAGGTTTCCACCTGAGCGAAAGTCGGCCCTTCCACCATGACGCGAACCAGCGGCTCGGTGCCAGAGAATCGTACGAGAACGCGGCCGTTGCCCGCCAACTCGCCCTCGACGTCCCGGATCGCCTGCTGTACCTCCTGCAACATGTCGAGAGGTTTCCGTTCGCGGACTCGGACATTGACGAGTGTCTGTGGGTAGACTTCGAAACCCTGAGTCAACTCGTGCAGCGGGCGGCCCGTTTCCACCATCACTGCCAGCAGTCGTAAGGCCGTGAGCAACCCGTCCCCGGTCGTTGCGTGGTCGAGCAGGATGACGTGGCCGCTTTGTTCCCCACCGAGGTTAGCCCCCGTGCGCTGCATTTCCTCGAGGACATATTTGTCGCCGACCGGCGCCCGCAGCAGACGGATGCCTTCGGCTTGCAGCGCCTTTTCCAAACCAAGGTTCGACATCACGGTGGCGACCACGACCGGGACGCCGCCCTTTCCGCGGAGGCGCCCCTTGCGCAGGAGGTGGCGCGCCATCACCAGTAGTGTGGCGTCTCCGTCCACGATATCGCCGTTGGCCGCCACGGAGATGCAGCGGTCGGCATCGCCGTCGAAAGCGAATCCGGCATCGGCCTGCAGTTCGACAACGCGGCTGGCCAGCCGGTCCACATGCAGCGCACCACAGTCGAGATTGATGTTCCGGCCGTTGGGTTCGCAACCCAAAGTGTCGACCGTGGCGCCGAGACGCCGCAGGAGGGCGGGCGCCAGTTGATAGGCGGCGCCGTGGCCGCAATCGACAACCAGCCGCAGTCCCGTGAGGGAGGCGTCGAAGGCGGAAGCAAGAAAGTCGAGGTAGCGCTCGTCGAGCAGGGGGTCGACAGTGAGCGGCTGAGGCGTTGAATCGCCGACCTCGCGGAGCGACAAAATTTCGGCTTCCAGTTCCAGTTCGGTCAGGTCGGGCAGTTTGAACCCTGTATGGTCGAAGATCTTGATGCCGTTATCGCGGTAGGGATTGTGAGACGCGGAAATCATCACGCCGGCGACAAACGTATCGTTGCGGGTGAGGCAAGCGATGCCGGGCGTGGTAATGCGGCCCGCCAAACGGCTGGCCACGCCGGCGCGAGCCAATCCACCGGCCACCTGCTCCGCAATCCACGGGCCCGACTCGCGTGTATCCATGCCGATCACGACCTGAGGCGTCGGACTGTGTGCCTTGCACCATCCGCCCAGCGCGGCGCCCACGGCGTAGACGGTGGCGGCATCCAGAGGATACTCGCCGGCGACGCCTCGAATGCCATCGGTTCCGAACAATTGTCGAGCCATATTTATCAGTTGCCAGTGCCGCCCTTTTGTCTCACCTTGACTTTGACCGTGACCCGCCCGGAGCCATCGAGACGCACCTGAGGTTCAGGTGTGTAGCTTTCGACACGGAACTGGGCCTCGCCGGTGACCTCGGCGAGGTCGACGGGATCGGTTTGGATGGAATCGACCGTGCGCACGCGGCTCTCCGGGCCGGTAATGGACAGTTGCGGGGGGTCCGCGATGAGTGAGGCGATCTCAAACCCCGGCTGCGGATTGCTTCCAATGCGTACGGAAACCGGCACGGAGCGCGTCAGGCGGCGTTCGAACTGCAACCGGATGCGAGGGGGGATGGCGCGATCCAACGAGATACCGGGGGCAAGATTCGTGTTCGACTGGCGGATGGAGAAGGTGTGCTCGCCGGCCCTCTGGACCGAGCCCAGGTCGATGACGATCACGGTGTTGTCGATCAGATCGGGCCGCAGTTTGCCGGAGGGGCCGCGGATTTCGAGCCGGACCTTTTCGTCGATATCCGACGTCATTTCAAGGTCACGGGGAATGTTCTTGTATTCGACGGGAGCGGTGATGGCCGTGGCCAATTCCGACTCGTCGACGATGAGGAACCAAAAGACCGTGGAGAGCGCCACCGCGAAAACCTTGTAATGCCAGTTTTCGGTGATAATCCGGATCATGTCCGCTTCACCGTGGGGAAGTTAACCTCTGTGGCGCTGTCCTCAACGGCAGGCTCGGGTTTATCAAATTCGGCGTCCAGGTCCGAGGGGACCGTCTTGGCGCCCATGTGCACGCCAATGATCTCATCCACTTGCGCTAACGTGAGGTCGCGTCGAATTTCGCCGAACGTGGCCGCTGAGATTGTTCCGGTTTCTTCGGAAACAACCAGTGCGATGCTATCGGTGTCTTCACTGATGCCGATGGCGGCCCGGTGCCGCGTCCCTAACTGGCTCATCAAGGTAGGATTCATCGAGAGCGGCAAGAAGCACGCCGCGGCAGCGATGCGTTCGTTCTGGATGATGACGGCTCCGTCATGAAGGGCCCCATTGGGATGAAAGATGGCCAGCAAAAGATCCCGGGAGACTACCGAATCGAGCAGGACCCCGCTTTCGACAAACGTGCGGAGGCCGATATCCCGCTCCAGCACGATCAATGCGCCGGTCTTAGTCCGCGCCAACTGTTCAATCGCCGTGAGAATCTCCTCAACAAACTCGCGGCGCTTCAGCCTGCTGCCGAAGCCGAACCACCCGCGCCGGCCAATTCTGGCAAGCATCCGTCGAAGCTCCACCTGAAACATGACAATCAAGCCGACGGCGGTATAAGGGGCCATCGTCGCCAAAATGGTGCGGAGCATTTCCAGATTGGCGGCCAGCGCCACGATGTAGATCAAAACCAGGATAGAGATGCCGGCCAAAACGTGGGCGGCACGCCGGCCCTTGGTAATGATCAGAAACTGATAAATGAGGAATGCAGTGAGGAGGATGTCAATAAGCGCAATGATGGGGAGGTTGGGCAACGAAGCCAGACTGGGCGCGAAGTGCGTCTGCATGCCAAAACTCTGCGGGAGTTCCCACGATCAATCCCCATTCTAGCGGAATTGTCGCTAAGCTGTTGTGGACGCGAAAGAAAAAAGTGCTTGCTCGATGGGAATCCCGCGGATTTCGATCTGTTTCAAGTCGGCTGAGCCCAGGTTCATCGCCTCGGCAAGGAGCAGCGTGTTGTCACAGTTGCGGAATACACTTTGTCCGCGGGGGGCGCGTGGGTTGTAGCCCATGACCGCGGCGCCCACGGTGTCGGTGGTGACCGGGTTAGTGCCCAGAATGAGCACGCCAGGTTTGACGTGCTTCAAGCCTTTGATCCAAGGCCCTTCGCCGCCGGTGACGGTCTCAATGCCGTCGATCAGGGAGATGTGGATAGGCCGGGCGGCTACCAGTTCCGCTGTAATGCGCGGCATGCGGTATTCGGGTTCACGGCTTGAGCTGGGGTCCTTTTCCGGAGCCGCGATGCGGGCCGGCTGGCGCTTGCCGAAATGGCAGGTGTTGACGCGACCCTTGGTGGGCGACTCGTTCGGCTCGTCCTCGCCCGCATCGTCGCCATAAATTGAGGCGGGAGTAATGCCGAAGATGTTCTTCATGGCGAGGGTGATACCGCAGGTGGCGTGATCCTTGAGTTTCGCCATGGAGACGAAAACGTCGGTCTGGTCGTAGATCTCGTTCAGGTGGTAGGCGGGGAAAATGGCGCCACCGCCGGGAACCGCGAACTTGACGTACTTGCGGCCTCCGTTGGTGTTATCGAAGGAAACGTTCGGGGCGATGCTCTTGAGTTGCCTCACATTCCAGCCCGAGTCCAGCATGTACTCATCGAGCGGCCCCGCGGTTCCCCAGGCGCTTTCAACAAACCGGATCCTGCGTGCGCCCGCCTTGTGCATCAGGTGGGCCAGCGCCGCGATGTGTTTTGGGTGTGTGTAGTGGGTGACGCCCAGCGGCATGCCGCGGAACTTGAGCGCCGGGCTTCCAGTGAGGTTGACCTTCACGGTCACCGTCTTGTTCTTCACGAGTCCTGCGAGTCCGCCCAGCTTGTCGAACAGGCCGTTCAGGAGTTCTACCTGGTCGTCGTTGTAGGAAGGGCACTTGGCAATGGCGACCGGAGCGGTGGGCGCGCGAGGCGCGGCCAAGCCCGGCGCGGCCAGTAACGACGCCAATAGATCGCGGCGGGAAAGGGCCTTCATCGTGGTCTCCATTTTATTCAAGTATCAACGTCGCCAGCGGTCCGATCTTGTCGATATCGATGCCGGTTCCTTCTTCGTTGTCGTAAGGCGCGAGGGTGCGGCCGGGGATGCCAGGTTCGTACAGCTTCGCCTTCGTGTACTTGCCGAGCACATGGGCCGTGACGTTTTCCACCGGGTAGTCGGAGTAGTTCACGAGCACCAAAACAAGGGGCCGCCCGCCGGTGCCACCCACCAGGTTCGAGAGCATGCTGGAAACATTGAAAAGCCGCGCTCCCAGGTTCCGGCGGCCTGTCATCGAGTTCACCTCTCTCCAGATCGTGTCGAGCTTCTCGATGTCGCCTTTGTCGAGCGTGATCTGGTCGGGTCGCTGGGGTGGGAACTTCCAGCCCGGAGGGGCGGTTAAGAGTGTTCCGCCCGCCCGCGTAAAGCGGCGGAGAGCCTCTTTGCCCGTTTCGGGAATCGCGCTGGGGTCGACATTCACGGCCATCTGGGCCCCTTGCATCCTGGTGTCGGTCACCAGTCTGCCGGGCACTGGCCGCACGGGCGTATGCTTCACGGCGATCATGTCGAGAATGCCGCCGGAGATGAGCCCGCCGCTCTCGACATCCTGGAGGATGGCAAGCTGACCGTAGGGTTCGAGCCGGGCCCAGCGCCGGTGTTGCTCAAGAAACCGGAGTACTTCGTTCATGCGTTGCCAGTCCTGGCGGGCTTTAGACTCGTTCGCCAGCAGGCGAGCCTGGAAGGCCGGATCGAGCGTGATGACCCAGCGCGCGCCGACCATGCCGGCATCGCCAATCGCCTGGAGGTAGCGGGCGAGGGGAATGACGCTCTTCTTTGGCGGCGCATAGGCGATCCAGATCTCCGCTTGGGACAGGGCGCGCGCAAAGCGCAAAAATCCGGAATTGGTATCGATCCACGGCGCCCCGCTCGGGGCGGCCTTTGCCGTGCCGTCTTCCGCTTCGTTGATGCCGGGCCAGACGCCCTGGAACGTGCCGATGATGGGCGCGCCGGCCTGGAAGCGCATGTCCACGCGCGGTCCCAATTCAATCAGAGTGAGTTGAGAATCCTTCAGCGCCGCCCGCACGGGCGCGACCGACTTTTCGTCGAAAGCGCCTTCGAGCACAGCGCCATTCAACTTCGCCTGGGCCAGGCGCTCGGGTAGCCGTTCCAGTGAGTCGGCGGGACGTACAACTCCAAGGGTCGCAATGCCGGCGGAAGCCGCTCGTCCGGAAAAATCGGCCGACCAGTGGCTGGCCTCGAGCAACAGGCAATTCACGGCGGAGCCCTTCAGCAGTTCGAGCGAAGCAGCATCGCCCGACGGCCAGCGGGCGGGAACCCAATCGGCTGTGGCGGCGATGAGCAGGAATGCCCAAAGCATAGAAGAACCTCTTACGGTTGCGGGATTTGCGGTAACGGCACGCGGTAGCGGCCGTTAAAGACATCGTCGAACAACTCGAGAGTTTGCGCGTGAATCGTGCCGTTGGAAGCCAGCAGATGTGGGCCGCGGACGGACACCGGTTCGCCTTTCATGCCCGAGCAACGCCCGCCCGCTTCGTGAACCAGTAAAATGCCCGCCGCCTGGTCCCACGGGTTCAAACCAAACTCCCAAAAGGCATCGAGCCGTCCGGACGCGACGTAGGCAAGGTCGAGGGCGGCCGACCCGCCACGGCGCACGCCGTGGGTGATCATCGCCACCTGATGAAAGAAATGGACATTGATGCTCTTGTGCCGCCGGGCGCTGGGAAAACCGGTGGCAAACAGGCTGTCTTCCAGCCGAGGGGCTCTCGAGACATGGATGCGCCGGTTGTTCAGATACGCGCCGCCGCCACGCTCGGCGGCGAACATTTCCTGGCGGAGCGGATCGAAGATCACGCCGGCGATCAACTCTCCGGCCTGTTCGACGGCCAACGTCACATTGAACATGGGAAAGCCGTGGGCGAAATTGGTGGTCCCGTCCAGCGGGTCCACATACCACCGAAATTCCGAGGTGCCTTCGTGGTTGCCGCCCTCTTCGGCGACGATCGAGTGGCTGGGAAAATGCGAACGGAGTCGCTCGACGACCAATTTCTCCGAGGCCCGGTCGGCTTCGGTCACCAGGTCGAAATCTCCCTTGAGTTCGAAGGCAACGCGCCGCTCGTAATAATGCGACAAAAGGGAGCCCGCTTCGCGGGCAATATCAACCGCCGTTTCCAGATACGAAGCCACTCGCTTAGGCCTCGTAGAAGTACTTGATCTCGTGCTTATAAATGAACAGATTGGGGGCCTGTTCACGAGTGAGGCGAATGAAATTGTGATCGTAGTACTCGATGATGCCCCGGACTTCCTCGTTGTCCAAGAGCTTCACGCAGATCGGAACCGAGTTGTCGATGAGGTGCTTGATATAGCGGACCTCCTCAAACGTCTGTTCCGGCGCGCGAGCCTTACCTTTCTTCGCCTTGTCTCCTTTGTCTATCACGGACGCTCCTTGGTGCGGGTCCCCGGTTTGACGGGGTAGGGCTCGGTAGGTGAGCAACTACTCCCCATAATAGCCGCCGCGGGAGAACGCCTGCAAATCAGGCTGCTGGACCGAAAGGCGGATACTGCGAAAGCGGTTAGGGGGAGCTGGGGGCAGGTTCCGCGGGTAGTAACCAATCAGGTATTGTGTCCGCAAATCGCGCAAAATTTCGGTGAACGCGCTATCTAAAGTGGGCCCAATCGACGGGAAGAACACGCGTCCGCCTGTGCTGCGGCTCATCGTCACGAGAGCATTTTCCCCGCCCGTGTTGCGGCCGGCGTCGTTTGTGATGGGCATCACGACGATCGAATAGAGAATGGCGTCGGCCGAATGAATGGACCGGAGCGCCTGGTGGTAGGTCCGGGCGCTGGTGGTGTCGCCGCCGTCTGTGACGACAACGATGACTTTTCGCCCTTCTCTGGGTTCGAGGGCTTCGGCCGCGAATGTGAACGCGTCGTAGAGGGAGGTGCCGGCTTCGGCCTTCAGGCGGGCGAGCGCCCTTTGGATTCGCCTGGGATCGCGGGTGAATCCGGTTTGCTGGGTGACGTCGTGGTTAAAGCTGTAGAGCGAAAGCGCGTCGGCGCCATGGCCTTCGCGGACGACAGCCCGGAGAAAGCGGGCCGCCGAATCGACTTCGTACTTCAGATCCTTGGCTGTCGACGCGCTGGTGTCGATCAGCAGGACGATCGACAGCGGTTGCTCGGTCTGCCGCTCAAAGAGAGCGACCTCCTGCCGCACGCCGCTGTCCTCAATCAAAAAGTCGGATCTGTCCAACCCGCCCACAAGCTGCCCGTCGGGCCGTTTCACGGTCGCCAACAACCGGACCAGCCGGACGTCCACTTTGAAAACGGGCGTCTCCTGGGCGGCGACGCCGAGAGTGCCCAGCCCCAGCGCCAACACTGACCTGCGAGTTAGCGCTTCACCACAGAATCGTCCCACTCGCCCTCAACCCATACCTCGCCGTCGGCGAAATATTCCTTCTTCCAGATCGGAACCAGCTTCTTCAAACGGTTGATGCCCTCCAGCGCGGCGTCAAAAGCCGGTTTGCGGTGCGGCGCGGTAACGATGACGGCGACACTGGTCTCGCCGATTTCCATCCGGCCCAACCGGTGGATCAGTGCAATCCGCCCAATCGCGTGAGAACCTGCGATCTCCCTGCCGATTTGCGCCATCAGCTTGATCGCCATCGCCTCGTAGCATTCGTAGTCGAGAAATCGCGTCGGCCGCCCTTTGGTGTTGTTCCGGACCACACCCTCGAAATTCACGACTGCTCCGTCTTCCCCCCGCAGCAGGCGCGCGGTTACTGCCTTGGTGTCGATGGGCTGTCGCGTGAGGGCGAAGAAGTGGCCTTCTTCGTCAGCAATCTCATGGGTATAAACGGAACCGCAACCGCCGCTCACCGGAGGCAGAAAAGCAATTTCGTCACCTTCCGACAAGCGTGTGCCCGGCGGCGAGAACTCCTGGTTGCGCGCCAGCACGATGCTCGCCGCAAAGTCGCGCAGACCGGGTGAACGCAGCGCATAGTGGTCAAAAACATCACCGAGGCAGGCCCCATCATCGAGTTCCAAGTCGTCCGAGGAGCGGCCGATGAAATCCTTCGTCATACCGAAAAAGAGTACGCGCACACGCACGGTTTCATGCTAACAGACGCCTCCCGCCAGCTCCCGGTTGCAACCGCTATCCTTAGTTGTGCCAGTGAATTACCACGAAACGTCGCTGCGAGTCCGCTACGCCGAAACCGACCAGATGGGAATCGTCTACCACGCCAATTACTTCGCCTGGATGGAGGTGGGCCGGATCGAGTTCTGCCGCGCGGCCGGACTGCGCTACCGCGATCTGGAGCGGGATGAAGGGATCCTGCTCTCCGTGGTCGAAGTGGGAGCCCGGTACTCTTCGCCGGCCCGCTATGACGACGAAATCACGATCAAGACCTGGATCGGCGAAGCCAATCCCCGCATGGTCGTTTTCCGGTACGAGATCCGCGAGGCGGTGGAAGGCAGAGTGCTAGTCACAGGATTCACCAAACACCTGTTTTTAGGCCGCGATTTCAGGCCGCACAAACTCCCGGAGCGCTACCGTTCGATCTTCGCACCTGCCTTGGAAGGGTAACCGTTGTGAGACAATGAGCGCCAAAGCCTCTATGCGCCTTGCCGTGACCGCCGGTGCGGTCTTTTTCTGTCTTCTCTCGTCCTGTAGCGGTCCTTATTCCAGTCCCAAGGTCTCCGCGAAGGAGGACTCGCCCGTCCTGCCCGTAAGGGTAGAGCGCCTGGTTGCCGTGAACATCCCCGAGATCATCACAGCGACGGGCGAATTGTTCGCCGAAGAGCAGGCGACTGTTTCCGCCAAAGTTCCGGGCAGGGTCGCGCGTCTGCACGTGGACCTCGGGTCGGTTGTGGCAGCGGGTCAGACCGTGGCGCAACTGGAACAGGAAGACTATGAGCTGCGCGTGCGGCAAGCCGAAGCCTTGGTGGCGCAGACGCGGGCGCGCCTGGGAATTCTCGACAAGCCCACCGATGATGTTAAGCCCGAGGAAACTGCGATGGTGCGCCAGGCCGATGCCGCCTTGAAGGAAGCGCGCTTCATCTTCCAGACGACAGAGCGGCTGCAAAAAGAAGGCGTAGTCTCCCGCATCGATTTCGAGAAGGCCCAAGTGCGGTGGCAAGGTGTAGAGGCGGCCTATCAGGCAGCTCTCGAAGAGGTGATGCAGGCGCGTGCACAACTGGTGGAGCGCCGGGCGCAGTTGGCGCTTTCCCGCCAGTTGCTCTCCGATTGCATCATCAAGGCGCCTTTCGCGGGTGCGGTCACGCGGCGCCAGGCTTCCCTCGGCGAGTACCTGGCCATCAACGCTCCGGTCATTACCCTGGTGCGCCAGCATCCCTTGCGGATCCGTCTGGAGATTCCGGAGCGCCAGGCTTTGAGAGTGCGAGTCGGGCAGTCGATCGACGTCCGCCTGGAAGGGACCGCGAAAACTCGTACCGGACGCGTCGTCAGGCTGAGTCCGGCGTTGGATGCCCAGAGCCGGTCACTGCTGGTAGAGGGTGAGATCCCGAACCAGGACGGCGTCTTGCGGCCCGGCTCGTTCGTGGAAGGTGTAGTCACGGTGAACGC
The DNA here is from genome assembly GCA_016789925.1 of Bryobacterales bacterium. Lineage (GTDB taxonomy): Bacteria > Acidobacteriota > Terriglobia > Bryobacterales > Bryobacteraceae > JADLDI01. Next base: position 13,956 of record JAEUQD010000303.1, read on the forward strand.
GGGGGCGCAGGGCATCTCGATTCCCTACAATGCGCTGCTGTCTTTTGCCGGCACGGAGCGCGTGTTTGTCGCCAACCAAGGCGTGCTCAATGAACGCATCGTTAAGACCGGTAGGCGGCTCGATGGCGATAGGGTGGAGGTCACCGACGGTGTGTCTCCGGGCGAGGTGCTGGTCTTGAACTCGACTGACCGCATGACGACTGGGCAGCGGGTGTCGATTAACTGACATGCAGAAGCTGGCTGAGATTTGCGTAGCTCGCCCTGTTTTCGCGGTCATGCTGATTATGGCGATGGTCGTAGTGGGAGGGGTCTCCTACACCCGCCTGGGAATTGACCGCTTTCCCGACGTCGATCTGCCGATCATCAGTATCCGAACCGTTCTGCCCGGCGCCTCACCGGAAGAGGTTGAGTCCACGGTTACACGGCGCATCGAAGACGCTGTGGCCACGGTCGAAGGCATTGAGAATATCCGCTCGACGTCGACGGAGGCAGCGTCCATTGTCAGCGTCAACTTTACGCTGAACCGAAACATCGACGTGGCCGCCCAGGACATCCGGGACGCGGTCGCGACAGTGATTTCCCTGCTGCCCCGTGACGCCAAGCCGCCGCTCATCAAGAAGCTTGATGCCGACGCGTCGCCCATTATGAGCATCGTGCTGAGCGGCAACCGGACGCCGCGCGAGCTGTATGAAATCGCCGACCGCGACGTCCAGGACTCCATCGAGTCGGTGGGCGGCGTCGGCCAGGTCCAGATTATTGGCGGCGCCAAACGAGCCATCAATATCTGGGTGGACGCCAACCGTCTGGCCGCCTACAAGATCCCGATCCTGAGTGTCCGGGACGCGGTGGCGCGTCAGAACTCAGACATCCCGGGCGGGCGTATCGACGAAGGTCAGCGCGAAGTGGTCCTCCGTACCCTAGGCCGGTTCAAGGACCCAAAACTCTTCAATGAACTCGTCGTAGCCACTACCAACGGCGCTCCCGTGCGCGTCCGCGACATCGGTTTTGCCGAGGACGGGCACAAGGAACAGCGGACGTCGGCACGCTACGACGGCAAGACCTCAGTCGCCCTCGACATCCGCCGGCAGTCCGGCGCGAACACGATCGAAGTGATCCGGAACGTCAAGGCCAAACTGCCGCGGATCATTCAACTGCTGCCGCCGGGTTTGACGCTGGAGGTGGTCCAGGATCAGTCGCGCTACATCGAAGCCGCCTTCCATGAAGTGCAGTTGCACTTGATTCTCGGGTCGATTCTGGCCTCGCTGGTTGTGTTCGTGTTCATGCGCAACTGGCGCGCCACGGCGATTGCGGCCGTCGCGATTCCGGCATCGATCATCGCCACATTCGGGGCCATGCGATGGATGGGTTTCACCCTCAATAACATCACGATGCTGGCGCTGGTGCTGATGGTGGGTGTGGTGATCGACGACGCCATTGTCGTCTTGGAGAATATCTTTCGCTTTATCGAGGAGAAGAAACTGCCGGCGCGGCAGGCCGCCGTGATGGGGACGCGTGACATTGGCCTGGCCGTCATGGCCACAACGCTGTCGCTGGTAGTGGTGTTTCTGCCGGTGTCGTTCATGTCGTCGATCTCCGGGCGCTTTCTCTATTCGTTCGGCTTCACGGCGGCGATCTCGATCCTGGTCTCGCTGGTGGTGAGTTTCAGCCTCACGCCGATGATGAGTTCCCGGTTGCTCCGTCTGGCGGACGTTTCCTCGCACGGCGGTTCACGCCGTGGTTTCTACCGATTCATCGACCGGGTCTACATGCGCATGCTCACCTGGTCGATGGGCCACCGCGCCGTTGTCGCGACGCTGGCCATCGTTGTCGTGGCATCCACGGTGCCTCTCTACAAACTGGTGAGGCAGGAGTACATTCCCACCAACGTCGACGAAAGCGAGTTCGAGATGAGCGTCAACGCTCCCGAGGGTACAAGCCTGGTGGCGATGGAGCATGTGCTCGACCGGTTGCAGGCCGACATTCGGGCATTGCACGGTGTCAAGCACGTACTTTGCCTGGTGGGCACGGGCTACCTGCAAACCGTCAATCTCTCGCGTTTCTACGTGCGGATTGAAGACGTGGAGGACCGCGTGTTCTCGTTGTCCCGCTTGTGGAAGAAGACCTGGGAGGGCCGTCCGCAAGACGCTTTCACGAACATCTACTCCCAGCGAGACGTGATGCAGGCCATTCGTGCCAAGCTGAAACAGCAATATCCGGAGTTGCGCGTCCGCGTGGGCAACCTGCAAACCGTCAACCAGGGGACTGCGCCTTACGATATCGACCTCGCCATCCGCGGACCGGATCTTCAGACGCTCAACGGCTACTCGGAACGGTTGCGCCAGGCGGCGCTCGAAACACCGGGCCTGGTGGACGTCGATACGACACTGCGTTTGAACAAGCCGGAAATGCGGGTCATCCTCGACCGGCAGCGATCCGCGGACCTTGGCGTCGACGCCACGGACGTCGCCCAGTCGCTCCGGCTGATGGTGGGCGGCGACGATGAAGTTTCGCGCTTTCGCGACGACAAGCAGGCGGAGGATTACGACGTCGAGGTAAGGCTGGCCGGCGCGGACCGCAATTCACTCGAAACGGTTTCGAAGCTTTACGTTTCGAGCCGCCGCGGCGGGTTGGTGCGGCTGGATAATGTCGTTCAACTAAAGGAAGATGTGACTGCCTTCCGCATCGAGGCTCTCGACCGCCAACGCGTCGTGAACGTTCGCGCCAACGTTGCACCCGGCTACGCGCTCGCCGACCGGTTGGATGAAATCTACAAACACGCCGACGACTTGAAACTGCCCGCCGCCTACTCGACCGCCATCGTCGGCCGCGGCCGCGAATTTGAACGGACGCTTGGCGAGTTTTTGTTGGCGTTCACTCTCTCGGTCGCATTCATGTACATGATTCTTGCGTCGCAGTTTGAAAGCCTGGTCCACCCGGTCACCATTCTGTTGTCGCTACCGCTGGCCGTGCCGTTCGGGTTCCTTTCGCTCTGGTTCTTCGACGAGACTTTGAATCTGTATTCCGCGCTCGGCATTCTGGTCCTGTTCGGCGTTGTCAAGAAGAACTCGATCCTTCAGGTGGATCATACGAACAACCTGCGGCGCGAAGGGTTTCCGCGCCTGGAAGCCATTCTGCAGGCCAACCGCGACCGGCTTCGGCCGATTTTGATGACCACCCTGACGCTGGTGGCCGGGATGATGCCGCTGGCGCTGGGGACCGGACCGGGCGCGGAGGAACGCCGCTCCATCGCCATCATCGTGATTGGCGGACAGTCACTGTCCTTACTGTTGACGCTGATTGTGACTCCCGTTGCCTATTCGATCTTCGACGACCTGGGCGCGTGGGTCGCGCGGCGGCGGACTGCACGGGCAGCGAGCGGCAGCCTGCCGGCTACAGGCGATTAGGACGGAAGAAGCGCTCCACGTCGCCGCGCTCCAACGTGAAGGAATAATCGGGGAGCGAGTCGAAGAAGATCTGTCCGTAACGCTGGCGCGTGATGCGCGTGTCGAGGATGGTGAGGATTCCACGATCGCTGGCCGAACGGATCAGCCGCCCGAAACCTTGCTTGAGAGCGATGGCCGCCTGGGGGACCTGGTAGTCGTAAAAGGGTTCTCCACCGGCCTCGCGCACAGCTCTCGTCCGCGCTTCCACGACGGGGTCGCTGGGCACGGCAAACGGCAAACGGTCCACCACGACGCAACTCAACTGGTCGCCCGGAACGTCGACGCCCTGCCAGAACGACGCGGTGGCGAACAGAACGCAGTTGGGCGTATTGCGGAACTCGTCGAGCAGGGCGTTGTTGGGCCCAGTGCCCTGGAGCAGCGTCGGATAATCCACTTCGAGCGAGATGCGGTCGTAGAAAGCGCGCATCTGCTGATAGGACGTGAAGAGAAGAAACGCGCGGCCTTCCGAGATATCGAGCAGGCGGATGACTTCCTCGCAGGCTTGCGGCACGAAGTTGGGATTCCGCGGGTCCGGCAGGTGCTGGGGCACGTACAGAATGGCCTGCGAGGGATAGTCGAAATGCGGCTTCACAATCAGTGTTCGCGCGTGCACCATGCCGAGCCGGCTGCGCACGAAATCGAAACTGCCCTGGACGGCGAGCGTCGCCGACGCCAGCACCACCGTGTCGACCCGCTCGAACAAGCGCTGCCGGAGCATGTCGGCCACGTCGATGGGCGTCGCTTCTAGAAACATCCCCTTCCCTCGCCGCTCAGTCCAGTAAACGAATCGGGCGTCCGAGCTTTCCATCCAGAACTGGAGTTTTTGTTTCAGTTCCACGGTGCGCCGCTGGAGCGGAATTACTTCCTCGGGCGCGCCTTTCACCAGTTCGAGGTCGGTGCCGAGCAGATCGAGCACGGCAAGCATGTCGATGTAAAGCCGCTGGTTCTGCTCCAGGAATTCATGCTGGTAGGTGAACCCCATCCGGCCCTCGCGCTCCGGGAATGCGGCGAAGAAGCGAGCTGCCGTTTCGTCCAGCATCGTGAGAATGCGGTCCATGTCCGCCGAGCCCAAATCCTTGCGACGCAACACCGCCAGAATGTCCCGACGCAGTTCCTGCACCTGGTAATTGGAAATCGAAGCGCCGAAATACTGCCCGGCGACCTCCTCCAATTCGTGGGCCTCGTCGAAAATCACGGCGTTGTACGGAGGGATCACCCCGTCGTTGGCGTCCTCCTTCACCGCCAGGTCGGCGAAGAAGAGATGGTGGTTGACGATGATGATGTCGCTTTCCCGCGCTCGAATCTGCATCTGCGTGATGAAGCAGCGGTCAAACTGCTGGCATTTTTGCCCGGAGCACAGTTCGCGCCGTGCGTCGATCTTCTGCCATGCCGTCGAACCGGCAGGCAAGGTGCGGATCTCGGCGCGATCCCCTGATTCGGTCTTCTTCTCCCACTCCTTGATGATCTGGAAATCGGCGACTTCCTCCAGCCCGGAAAGGACCGGCTCGCGATCGGCGTCGTAGATCTTCTGGCGGCAGGCGTAGTTGGCCCGGCCCTTCATGTAGCACACACGCAGTTCGCGATTGAGGTGCTTCTGCAAAAACGGAATGTCTTTGAAGAACAGTTGCTCCTGCAATGCCTTGGTGCCTGTCGAAACGATCACGCGCTGGCCGGAGAGGATCGCCGGAATCAAGTACGCCAGCGTCTTGCCCGTCCCCGTGCCCGCTTCGACAATCAGGTGGCGCTTTTCGTTGAGCGCCGCCTCCACCGCTTCGGCCATCTCCACTTGCCCGGGCCGGAACTCGTAGTTCGGGTGCCATTCGGCCAGCAAGCCACGGCGTCCAAAAAATCGGCGCGCCGTAAGCATGCGGGTTTCCGTGGGCATCCCTAATTCCTCAGTATAGGGGCTGGTATGATACCGCCATGTTTGCCCGGTTGCTGATTGTGTGCCTGCTGGCGGGCGGGTTGTGCGCCCAGGACCGCGTCCGCGTCGGCTTGTTTACGGCCATGCCCGTCAAATGGGACCTCGAGGCCAACTGGCGCTCGTTTGAGGAAACCGTCGCGCGCCACGCTGCCGAACGGCCCGACGTGATCGTCACGCCGGAGTGTTTCCTCGATGGCTACGCCGCGGCCGCCGCCGACTGGACCCCCGAAAAGTTCGCGGCCATCGCCCAGGATGAGCAGACCAGCCCTTACATCGCCAAGGTGCGCGCCATGGCCGAAAACTACCGGACCGCGATTCTGTTCGGGTTCACTGAAAAGCGCGACGGCAAGTACTACAACACCGCGCTGCTCATCGACAAGACCGGCAAGACCATCGGCCGCTACGACAAGACTCACTTGCAGGCTCACGATTTGCGGTTTGAACCGGGCAAGGATCTCCCAGTCTTTGAAGCCGCATGGGGAAAGTCGGGCGTCATGATCTGCGCCGACCGGCGCTGGCCCGAGACCGCTCGCGTGCTGCGATTGCGCGGCTCGCGCCTGACGTTGGTGCCTTCCTACGGCATGTGGCACATCGACAACGAATGGTGGATGCGGACGCGAGCTTACGAAAACGAGAACTTCCTCGCTTTCGCCCATCCCAACGTGGCCTTTGTCGCTAATCCGAAAGGCCAGATCGTCGCCAAGCTACAGACGAACCGACCGGCCCTCCTGGTGGTGGACCTGGATCTTTCCGAGGTGACGTCGAACCGCCACATGAACGACCGGCGGCCGGAACTTTACCGCGACCTCAGCCTGCCCCAGTAGCAAAAAGAAAGCGCCGGAATGCCCCATCTGCAATCGGGCATCCGGCGCGAGTCCGCATCGGAGGGAACGGGTCAGTTGTTGAAAACGAGTTTCGTATTCGTTCCACCGATCCGGATTTCCTTGATCCGGTACTGGCCGTCGCCGTTCTGGTAACGGACGGAGGTGGAACTGAATTTGCTGTCGGCGGTCTCGACGGCAACCTGCGCTTCGGCGCGATTCTTGCCCTTTTCGAGCACGACCTTGTTGTCGTCGACGATGACCTTATAGTCGCCTGGCTTCAGGGCGGTTCCGTTGACTATCGTTTCCTGGAACAGGGTCACGCGGTGAGTTTGGGCGGCAACGGCCATCGACACGGCGGCGGCAAACAACACGAATAGCTTCTTCATACAGATACTCCTCTATTGGTCCTTGATTTTGGTTTATCGCCGGTCGCTGAACGCGCCGGCTTTTTCGGGTGGGGCAGCGTTTTCCGTTTGCCGCTGCCTCTCACTCGATATATACGAACGAGGTCCGGAAAAGTTCCGGAGTTGCGAAAAGAATTTTTCAGCGGCCTTCGAGAAATCTCCCGATGGCTGCCAAAACACGGGATTGCAATTCTGTTTCCGTTCCGAAACCGTCGAACCATTGGATGTCGCGTTCCCGGCGGAACCAGGTCCACTGGCGCTTGGCGTAGCGCCGGGTTGCGAGTTGCGTGTCTTCAATGGCTTGTTCAAGGGAAAGCTCGCCGGCAAGAACACGGAGAGCCTGCGCATAGCCCAAGGATTCAAAGGGCTTGGCGCTGGGCGGATAGCCGCGGTCGAGAATGGAGCGCGTCTCGGCAAGGAGTCCGCCTGCAAACATTCGCCGTGTTCGGTCGTTGAGCCGTTCATACAAAACCTCGCGGGGTGGATTGAGCCCCAAACTCAATACGCGGAATCCTTCGAGGGATTGGGTCTCGGCTTTGAACATTTCCGTCAGTGGGCGCCGCGCGGTGAAAATCACCTCCAGCGCGCGCACGGTCTTGTTCACATCGTTGCTGTGAATGCGCCCCGCCGCGGCCGGATCGAGCCGGCGCAACAGCCGGTGCGGCAACCCCGGCCGCCGGGTTTGGGCCGCGCTAAACCGCGCGCGGAGCGACTCGTCGCGCGGCGGACCTTCAAACAAGCCGTGGATCAGCGCCCGGACGTAGAATCCCGTCCCGCCCGTGACAATCGGCAGGCTGCCGCGCCCGGCCACGCTTGCCAGGAGCGGCCGCGCCTTGCGCGCATAGTCGCCGGCCGTGAAAAGCTCGCCCGGTTCGCAGATGTCAATCAGGTGATGGGGGATCCCCTCCCGCTCCTTGAGTCCCACTTTCGCCGTGCCAATGTCGAAATACCGGTAGACCTGGACCGAGTCGCAGTTGACGATCTCGCCCCGGAAAACCTTGGCCACCGCAACAGCCAGCGCGCTCTTCCCCGAGCCGGTGGGACCGAGAATCAGCACCAGGGGCGAAACTGTTTCCAACGCGGGCGGCGTCAATACTATCTAGGATGGCATTAAGACGGAGCTATACTGTTGACTGAGAAAGACGTCCTGGCGCTTCCCGTGAGTCTGGGCCGGCCAAGCGTGGTAGGTATTCATGTTTAACCTTTGTGTATTCCGTGTTTTCGCGACCGTGGCGATGGTGGCTGCGCCCGCTCTGGCGCAGAGTTCGGCGTCCAAGCCGGTCGATAAAGGTGCGGCTTATTACAACTTCTCGATGGGTCACCTCTACGCCGAACTGGCCGGCGCCTACGGCAATCGCGGCGAATACCTCAACCAGGCGATCGATCACTATCGCGCGGCGTTGAAGTCCGACCCCGCCGCGACCTTCATCGCCGACGAACTCTCCGACCTTTATATTCAGGCCGGCCGGCTCCGCGAGGCAGTCACCGACAACGAGGCCCTGCTGCGCGACAATCCCAACGATCTGAACGCCCGGCGTATCCTGGGCCGGATCTACACGCGCCTCATCGGCGACACCCAGCAGGGCAAAGTCAACGAGAATATGCTGCAGAAGGCGATCGAGCAGTACTCCAAAATCGTCGACCAGCAGCCCAAGGATGTCGACTCGTGGCTGACCTTGGGACGGCTCTATAAAGTGTCACAGAATTCCGTCGAGTCGGAAAAGGCGTTCCAGAAGGCCCTCGCGGCCGATCCCGAAAACGAAGAAGCCATGACCGGCCTTGCCATGGTCTTCTCCGACCTCGGCGACAACAAGCGCGCCTCCGAACTGCTCCAGAAGGTCGCGGAAAAGAGCCCCAACCTCCGCACCCTCACGTCGCTCGCCGGCGCCTATGAGCAGATGCGCGACTACGCGCTCGCCTCCGAGACACTCAAGAAGGCGATGACCCTGGCGCCCGACAACGCCAATCTCAAGCGCGCCCTGGCCGAGAATCTCCTCCGGGCCGAGCGCTATGACGAGTCGTTGAAACTGTACGAGGAACTGGTCGCCGACGAGCCCAAGGACGTCGAGTCGTTTCTCCGGATCTCGCAAATCTACCGCCAGATGCGGAAGTTCGACAAGTCGCGGGAGGCCAACGAGAAGGCGAAACAGCTGGCGCCCGGCAACCTCGAGATTCTCTACAACGAAGTGGGCATCTTCGAAGCCGAAGGAAAGACCGCCGAAGCGATTCAGGCGCTCAAGACCGTCGTGGACCAGACCGGCAAGAAATCCTACTCGGCCGGGGAGAAGAGCAACCGCGCCATGCTCCTGGAACGGCTCGGATTGCTCTACCGCCAGAACGATCAGTATTCGGAAGCCGTAGAGATCTTCCGTGAACTGGGCGGGCTCGACCAGACGCTCGGTGCGCGCGGTGCCGCTCAGGTCATCGACACCTACCGGCAGGCGCGCGATTTCAAGAAGGCCGAAGAAGAGGCCGAAGCCGCGAACAGGAAGTATCCCGACGACAAGACATTGCGGGTGGTCCGCGCCAACCTGCTCGCCGACGTCGGCAAGACCGACATCGCCGCCGCCGAGATCCGTAAACTGCTCGATGGCAAGAACGACCGGGAAACCTACCTGACTCTCGCGCAGATCTACGAAAAGGGCAAGAACTACACGGAGATGGCCAAAGTGGTCGACGCCGCCGAAAAGCTGTCGGTCTCCAACGAAGAAAAGGAAGTCATCCACTTCATGCGCGGCGCCATGCTCGAAAAGCAGAAGAAGCATGAGCAGTCGGAGGCGGAGTTCCGGAAGCTGTTGGCGCTCAACCCCAACTCGGCCAGTGCCCTGAACTACCTCGGCTACATGCTGGCCGACCGCAATGTTCGGGTCAACGAAGCCGTCGAGATGATCCGCAAAGCCGTGGACCAGGAACCGAATAACGGGGCTTACCTCGACAGCCTTGGCTGGGCCTACTTCCGCCAGGGGAAGCTCGAGGAAGCCGAGAAGTACCTCAAGATGGCCCTCGAACGCACCGGGAAAGATCCCACAATTCACGACCATCTCGGCGACGTCTACGCCAAGCAGGGGAACTTGAAGGAAGCCGTCACCCAGTGGGACAGCTCCCTGAAGCTGTGGCAAGCCAGCCCTCCGAGCGAGCAGGACCAACAGGAAGTCGCCAAGGTCCAGAAAAAGCTCGAAAGCGGCCGCGTGAAACTCGCCAAGGAACAGGGCAAAAAGTAACTGGCTGAGCCGGGAGCGTGAGCGACCGGTGCGCCGATAATCGTCTACCACCGGCGCCGCCGTCCGGACGAAGTAGAATGTTCTCGATGAAGTCACCCGTTCTCTGGCTCGCCCTGCCCGCCCTGCTTGCGGCCCAGCCCTATGACCTGCTGCTCAAGGGCGGACACGTCCTCGACCCCAAAAACAACATCAATCGCAAGATGGATGTCGCCATCCAGGGCAACAAGATTGCCAAGGTCGCTCCAGCGATCGACGCGGCCCAGGCCAAGAAGACCATCCCGTGCGACGGTCTGTACGTCACGCCCGGCCTGGTTGATATCCACGTTCACCTCTACTTCTCGACGGCGCTCCAGTCGAACCTTCACGGCGACCCGTCGAGCTACGCCGGTTTCCGTGCCGTCCACCCCGATGGATTCACGTTCCGCACCGGTGTCACCACCGCCGTGGATGTGGGCAGCTCGGGTTGGCGGAACTTCCCCGAGTTCAAGGAGCGCGTCATCGATAATTCAAAGACCCGTGTGTACGCGATGCTTAACATCGTCGGCAGTGGCATGGCCGGGCGGGAAAAGGTGGAACAGAACCTTGCCGATATGAGCGCCGAGAACACCGCGAGAGTCGCCAAACAGTTCCCGGAGCAGATCGTCGGAGTGAAGACCGCCCACTACGCGGGCCCGGAATGGACCCCGGTGGACAACGCCGTCAAAGCCGCCACACTCGCCAACATTCCTGTCATGGTCGACTTCGGTTCTTTTCGTCCCGAGCGCCCCTTCGCCGAACTGGTGACGAAGCATCTGCGGCCCGGCGACATGTACACACATTTCTTCACCGGTCCGGCGCCGCTGCTCGATCCGC
>JAEUQD010000309.1 GCA_016789925.1 Bryobacterales bacterium
CGGCCGTTGAGGCCGGAGCCACCCATGTTCAGGGCTGCATGAACGGCTATGGCGAGCGCACCGGAAACGCCAACCTGTGTTCGGTGATCGCCAACCTCGAACTGAAGATGGGCTACGAGACCATTGGGAAGCACAAGCTCACCAGCCTGACCTCCACCGCCCGCTATATCGCCGAACTGGCCAACCTGCCCCTGGCGAACGCCCAGCCCTTCGTTGGCCCCAGCGCCTTTGCGCACAAGGGTGGCATTCACGTATCGGCTGTCTTGAAGGACTCGGCCACCTACGAGCACGTCCAGCCGGAACGCGTCGGTAATCGCCAGCGAGTCCTCATCTCGGACCTCTCTGGCCGGTCGAACATCTTCTATAAGCTCAAGCAGGCGGGCCTGGAAGATCGTCTGGACGATAAGGCGCGCCACGACCTGCTGGAGCGTATCAAGCAGCTCGAATACATGGGCTACGAACTCGAAGCGGCCGAAGGTACGTTCGAGTTACTCGTGCGCGAAGCGCTCCGCCCCGGCGCTACCTTCTTTGAAGTGATCAACTTCGAAGTGGTCACCAAGATGACGGGGAACCGCCCGTCCCACACCACCGGAACCGTCAACGTGCGGGCGCAGGACGGCGTGCACTCCGCGACGGCCAGCGGCCACGGCCCGGTCCACGCTCTCGACCTCTGCCTGCGGCAATGCCTCTCGGCGCTGTATCCCGACATCGCCAACGTGAGGCTCACCGACTATAAGGTGCGTGTCCTGGAGCCGCGCAAAGGCACCGCCGCCAAGGTCCGCGTCCTCGTCGAATGGTCGGACCACAAACGCAGTTGGGCCACCGTCGGCGTCTCCGACAACGTCATCGAAGCCTCGTGGCTGGCCCTGCTGGACGCGATCCGGCTCGAACTCATGCGGCTCACCGAGAAGGACGAGACCGTCGAGCGCGCCCTCGAAGAATACGGCTGGGGTGTCTAGAAAACTCTTCTCCCAGGCAATTCCCCCCTTCGACCGCGTCTTGATGGTCGAAAGCGGTCCCCGTTACCTGGTCGAAGACATGCTCTCCGGCCTCTACGACCTCTACCCGCAGATGCGGTTCGACTTGTTGACCTGCTATGCGGGACTGCCCAAGACGTTTCGCGAGGACCGGGGCGACGTCTTCCGCGTCACCGACTATCCGGGCGGCGCGGGAAGATCGCAGCTCTACCGGCAGTTGAAACCACGCCAACACACCGTGCTGGGCATCGTTTGCGCGGGCGAGCCCATCATGACCAAGTGGAAATGGGCCGTCGTCGCCCAGATCCCCGCCAAACTGTTCATCCTCAACGAAAACGGCGACTACTTCTGGGTGGACTATTCCAATTGGAAGACCATCCGCCATTTTGTCTTGTTCCGCGCCGGGCTGGCTGGTTCAGGTGCCGTGCGCACCCTCGCCCGCGTCTTTCTCTTCCCATTCACCCTCGCGTATCTGTTACTCTACGCTGGAACGGTGCATTTACGGCGCCGGCTACGCACATGAAAGCAATCCTCGTTCATACTCCCGGCGGACCCGAACAACTGCGGCTCGACGATATCGCGGTCCCCACTCCCGCGGCCGGACAGGCCCTGGTCAAGATCTACAAGAGCGGTGTCAACTTCATCGACATCTACTTTCGCAGCGGCCTGTACAAAGCCGAGCCTCCCTTCTCCATCGGCATGGAAGGAGCGGGCGTGGTGGAAGCCGTGGGTGAAGGCGTCACCGACGTGGCAGTGGGCGACCGCGTCGCCTATGCCATGCAGCGCGGCTCCTATGCCGAATATGCCGTGGTCCCGTCCTGGCAACTCGTAAAGATGCCCGACGGGCTCGACTATGCGCAGGGCGCCGCCGCCATGTTACAGGGCATGACCGCGCACTACCTGACGCACTCCACCTGGCCGCTCAAGCCCGGCGACACCTGCCTCGTGCATGCCGCCGCTGGCGGCGCGGGACTGCTGATCGTGCAGATGGCCAAGATGCGGGGCGCCACCGTGATCGGCACTACGTCCACCGCCGCCAAGGCCGAAAAAGCCCGCGAGGCCGGTGCAGACCACATGATCCTCTACACCGAAGCCGACTTCGCCGTCGAAGCCCGCAAACTCACCGCCGGCCGCGGCGTCGACGTCGTCTACGACTCCGTCGGCGCGTCCACCTTCGAACAATCCCTCGACTCCCTCCGCCCCCGCGGCCTCATGGTCTCCTTCGGAAACGCCTCTGGTCCCGTGCCCCCCGTCGCCCCCCTCACCCTCAACAACAAGGGCTCCCTCTTCCTCACCCGCCCCACCCTCGCCCACCACTGCGCCAACCGCGACGAACTCCTCTGGCGCGCCGGCGATGTCCTCGGCTGGGTCGACGACGGCAAGCTGAAGCTGCATATCGAAAAGACCTACGCTCTCAGCGATGCGGCCCAGGCCCAAATCGACCTCGCCAGCCGCAAAACCACCGGCAAACTGCTCCTTGATACAATCACGTAAACGTTATGACCGAGCTGTTCCTCAGTCACAGCTCGAAAGACAAGGAACTCGCAACCGCCCTGGCGCGGCTGCTGTCAGCCACCTTGTACGGCTCGAAGAAGGGCGAGATCTCAGGCCAGATCTTCTTCTCCAGTGCTCCCGAGAGCGGGCTCATCGCGGGGGACAGCTTCGACAAGATCCTTGAGGAACTGAAGGCGGCCAAACAGGCAGTCGTGTTAGTGACGCCTGAGTCAGCAAAGTCGGTGGCAGTGCTCGCGGAGATGGCAATTGCACTCAATGCGAAGAAACTGGTGCCGGTGTCCGCGAGAAAAGGGCATGAAAAGCTATTGACCTGGCCCTTTGGCGAGACGCACGCGGTGGAACTCGACTCGGCGTCCGCGGTTCAGGCGTACCTGACCAAGTTGGGCGGCAAACGGGAGGGCTTGGAGGAGGAGTGCAGTCAACTCGCCGCCCAAGCCCGCAAGAGCTATGTGGCCCCACGCACGCGCCTGCGGATACAGAGGGCGGCGATGGCGATGGCCGTTCTCGTGATGGCCGGTTTGGCGGCATGGGGAGCTTACGAATATGGAGTGCGTCAGCCGAAGAAGTACGAAGTGACTAGTGCCCGATTCGAACCAATAAGTGGCCGGCGGGTGAAGCTGAGGTCCGCCTTCACCCTGCCGGAAAGGCGTTTGACCGAGCGGCTTTTCGACATCCATTCTGAACTTGGTGGCGGCGAGGAAGAAGCTGAGATTCATCGTTTGGTGGAGAAGGCGATCCGGAAAGGAAACATCCACGGCCACTGGCTGCTCCCTGATGGCGCCCCCGAGGGTCTGATCAAGCTGGCAACGCGGTGGAGGAAAGGGTACAAGCCTCAGTATGGCGCTGGAAGTAAAGGCTGTGGGCCCTTAGAGCAGCTGGACAAGGAGTGGTGTGAGTGTATTGCCACACTTGACGAAAATCAGCGCGGAGTCGCAGACAAAATCGACACTACGCGATTTGCGGTCGTGGAAGTGAAAGGCGAACCGGAATTGCGGGTGCTCACCACGCGTGAAGAGATTGAGATTGGTGGGACGAGGCTTACGGTAGCTACCATCCATAGCAAGGAGCGCGGGGAGGATTCCCACGGGCCTGAGTTCGTTGTTCTCGTCGAAAAACCAGACGATTTCACGGCCCCGAACAACTGAAAGAGCGGGAGGTATGATGCACGCAAGATGGCTGCGATTCGTGGTTCCGGTCATGCTGGCTGCGGTGGGCCCGCTGCCGGCGGAAGAGGTGGGCCGCGCGTGCGACGGCTCGGCGATCTTCACCGTGGGCGGAGGGTACTTTCTCAATGCCACCGACGAGGACAACGTGATCCGGCTTTACCGGCTGGGGTCGGCGACAGCTCCGGTGCGCGAGTTTGACATGAGCGGCTTCCTCGCCGTCGAGAAGACGAAGAAAGGCGTTCCGAAGGAGGCCGACCTCGAGGGTGTGGCCAAGGCCGGGAATCGCCTCTATTGGATCGGATCGCATGGCCGTGACAAAAAGGGCGACAAGGAGAGTAGCCGCCACCGTCTGTTTGCGACCACTGTGAGCGGCGCCGGTGCGGACACGCAACTCGCGCCCGCGGGAAAGCCTTTTCAAGGCCTGATCGCGCGGCTGAGCCAGGGCAACTCGGAAGCGGCGGCAGCGCTGCGAGCGGCCGAGGCGAAGCCGCACCTGAATGGGGGCATCGACGTGGAAGGTTTGGCGGCAGGCCCGAACGGGTCTCTCCTGATCGGCTTTCGCAGCCCGCTGGTCGCCAACAAAGCGATCCTGACGCACCTGGTAAACGCGGCTGCCGTCCTAGACAAAGGGGAAAAACCAACGTTCGACAAGCCAATTCTGCTGGACCTCGGAGGACTCGGCATCCGCGACATCGTGCCGACAGGGAAGGCGGGGGAGTACTGGATTCTGGCTGGCCTGCCGGGTGAAGGATCGACCTTCAAGATCTACCGCGGGCAGAAGGGCGCGAAACCCGTAGTTTGGAAAGACACCCTGCCCGCCGGCCCCGGCGCACCGGAAGGGCTGATGGCGGACGAGAGCGGCAAGTTACTGCTATCCAGAGACGGTGGAGAAATAGGTTCACCGGCCTGCAAAGACAGGCCGGTGAAAGAACGCCGATTCGAATTGGTAGGGGTGCCCTAGCGCGAAGCGAAGCGACGCCGGCGCCAGGTGTTCTTGGCAGCGGGGCGCTGCGGCGGCGGTGATGGTCATCACCTTGGGCGCGGGGGACGCGCCCGGGCGCAACGGCAGTTCGAGGATCTGCTTCGACTCGATCACCTGGCCCAGCGTCGCCGTGTCGGTATTGAGCAGCGGAACCATCGCCTGGACCTCAATCTGCTGGTCTACCGATTCCAGTTGCAGCGCGAAATCGAGCCGCGCCGTCTGGTTCACCGTCAGCGGAACACGTCTCACCAACTCCGGGCGGAACCCCGGAGCCATCGCCGACAACGAGTACTCGCCCGGACTCAGGAAAGGGATCCGGTACGCACCAGTCGCATCCGTAACCGATTCGTGGTCGCTCCGAGTCGCCGGGTTCGTCACCTTGATAGTCGCCCCGGTAATGGAAGCGCCCGCCGGGTCGCGAACACTACCAACAACGTGGCACTTTGTGGCACTTGACGATTGCGAATAACCGCAACTAACAACCAGAAGTAGTAGAGAGAAGAACCGAAACATCTTCTCCAAGCTACCGCTGATAAGTTAACGAGCCCTTACATGAGCATGAATATCCCGCGTACTCTACCCCCTTCCCACATACCGGTTCCACAGCTTTTTCACCCATCCGGCTCGCCAGCCCCTCGGCCCTTTGTTCTTACTGTGCAACTCCATTACCGGCCGCAACAGCGCACGTCCCTCTTCCCGCCGCCCGCTCGCCGCCAGCGACGCCCCCAGCGCGATATCGGCGTAATGCCGCATCCAGTGTGTCGGCTGCAAGACCCCCGACAAGATCTCATGACCTGCGCGTGCGGGCTCCAGCGCCTCTGCCGCCCGGCCGCTCTCAATCAGGCTCGCCGCCAGCACTACCCGCGCGAACCCGCTCTCCAACTTCGGCACGGGCTTCAACCCGTCCATCCCCGCCACCACCTCCCGCGCCACCCGCACCGCCTCCCGCGCCTCGCCCTGCTCCGTCCGCAAATTCGCATACTTCAGCGCACTATTCAAATACGGCCGCTTCTCGCGACCCGTCGTTCGCGCGTGCATCTCCATCACCCTCCGCAGCGTGCCCGCCGCCTCCTCCAGCCGCCCGGACTCCTGTTGCGTCACCGCCATGTTCGACAGCGATGTCGCCAGTTCCCCGCTCTCCTCGCCCAGAAAGGTCCGGTACAACACGTGCGCCTGTTTGTAAATCCCCTCCGCCTCCTCGTAACGCCGCATCGTCGCCCGCGTATTCGCCAGGTTGTTCAATGTCCGCGCCGTCGACAGGTGCCCGTCCGGATACAGGATCTTCTGCAACTCGATCGCCTTCTGAAACGACTCCGTCGCCAGCTCAAAACGCCCCTGCCGGAAATACAACCCGCCCATCTCGTCCAGCGTCACCGCCACCGTCGGGCTCCGCTGGCCACCCCCTGCCCGCGCCAGTTCCAGAGCCTCCCTGTAATTCTTCTCCGCCGCTGCAAACTCGCTGGTATCCTTCAACGCCCGACCATAATTGCGCAGAATCCGCGCCTGTTCCAACCGGCTCAACCCGCTCCCACGAGCCTTCTCCGCTGCTTCCTTGCATAACCCCACCGCGTCGCCGAACTTCGCCGCCTGGTGATACGCCAGGCAATGCCGCTCCAGTGCGACCGCCTCCACGCCAGCATCCGTCGGCCGCAACCGCCGCGCTGTCGCCACCGCCTTCGCCCCCCACTCCCCGGCCTGATCGTGCTTCCCCAGATGGGCCATGCCATACGACAGCCCTCCATACGCCGCCGCCAGCCGCGCCGACCCGCCTCCATCCATCACCTCGAACTGCTTCACCAGATCTGTGTACAGCCCGTTCGCCTTCTCATACAATCCCAATCCCGTATACGCGCCCGCCATCGTCTCCATCAGCGCCAATCGTGTTTCCTCGTCCGGTACCGAACTCCTGATCTGCTCCGCGCCCTGGTCCAGCATGTCGCGCGTGCTCGGGATGTTCCCCTGGTTCACCTCCGGGTCCGACGCCTGAAACAACCCCTG
>JAEUQD010000312.1 GCA_016789925.1 Bryobacterales bacterium
GCGTCACCCACATTCCGTAGAACGGATTGTAAGGATTGATCGCCCGCATGCTTCCGATCTTCTGCATATGGTCCGACCCGCCGCCCACCGTCACCCCCGCCGCGAACAAGCTCTTGTAGGGCTGGAAGTACCGCAAGCGCGGATCCCCAAACTGCTCGCGCAACGTCGCCCCGTCCCGCTCCAGCCACGTCGGCTGCAAATCCGCCACAATCCCGATCTCCTTCATCTTCTCGATCGCCTCCGGCGACATGAAGTTGCAGTGCGTGATGCACGGCCGTTGCGGCCTCACCGGAAATTCCTTGTTCACCCGTTCATACGCCGCTACCAGCGCATGCACCGCGCCATCGCCCACCGAGTGCGCCGTGAATTGCAAATCGTTCTGTAACGCCAGTCTCGCAGCCCGGTACAGCGGGTCCGGCTCGATGTATCGCATCCCCCGGTAACTCGGATCGATGATCGAGTAAATCTTGCTCACGCCCCACGGCTCCCGCATATACGCGCTGCCCGTCAGCATCCCGCCATCGAGATACGACTTCGTGCCCCGCAGCCATAACCAGTCGTCCTGCTTGTGCAGCGGATCGCGCGCCGCCTTCAGGATCTGCGCCTCTACCTTCTCCCACGGCCCCGACGGCTCGATATGCGCGTTCAGAAACACCCGGCACGTCAGTTCGTTACTCTGCCGCAACGTCCGGTACAGCTCGATCTGCGACTCCGACGCATCCCGTTCCGCCACGCTCGTGATCCCCACCGAGTTATAGTCGGCCAGCATCATCTTCAGCCGCGTCTGCCGGTCCGCCTCGCTCGCCCGCCGCCCGCTGGGAGCCCTCTTCACAAACTGCGAGGCGCTCCGCAAGATCCCGGTCGGCTCCCCTCGCTCGTCCAACTCCACCTTGCCGCTCTGCCCCGCCGGCGGCTTCGTGTCCTTGGTGATCCCCGACATCTTCAAAGCCAGCGAATTCAACGACGCGTCCGGACCCGTCGCAAACACCACCGGATGCTCCGGCGCCACCGAATCCAACTCCGCCCGCGTCGGATACCGCCGCTCCTTCAGCCGCGTGATAAACACCTGCGACAGCCCGATCCACTGCCCCTTCGGCGTCACCGCCGCCCGCCCTTTCAGATACCGCAGCACGTCCGCGATCGTCTCCATCGTCGGAATATCGTGGTCGAACTCGTACATCGACGCGCTGGCCGCATGGACGTGCGTGTCCATCAGCCCCGGCAGCACCGTCTTGCCCTGCAAGTCGACCACCCGCGTGTTCGCGCCCTTCTTCGCCAGCACCTCGCGGTCGCTTCCCACCGCCACAATCCGGTCACCGCGCACCGCCAGCGCCTGCACGATCCGGAACTGCCCGTCCACCGTCACCACTTTCCCGTGATGCAGAATCAGATCCGGCGCTTGCGCCCACAATCCCGCCGCCAACAGTCCACTAACGAACAAACGGATACGCATCGGCCATCCTTTCATATTCATTCCGGAATCCCACATCCACCTTCCCCGTCTTCGCCGCATTCGCATAGGCCGCCTGTGCCTCGGCCCGGAACAGCAGCTTGCCGTTCGCCGCCACCAGGTTTCGCAAATACACCGCGCGCGGCGCAGCCGCTGCCGCTAACTCCGGCAGGTCGTACTTACCCAGCACTCCCGGCAGCACTAACTCCTCCACCCCCTTATGAATCGGCGACGCCGCCACCGAATGGTACGACACCAGGTTCCCATCCACAATCAGCCGCGACAACCGCGGCTCCACCAGCGCCGCATGCAGCAGAGCCGTCCCCGTATGTCCGCGCGCCACGCCCAGCACTTCGCCCCGCGCCTCCATCGCATCCAACCCCCGCACGATCGTCTTCATCCGCACGCCCACCATCGGCTGCCCCACCATCAACGCCAGAAACGACGTCTTCACCGCGCTCGCCATGTTCATCGCCAGCACCGTGTAGCCCAACTCCGCCAACTCCACCGCATCGCCCTCCGCCGCTCCGCGTCCCGCCAGCACCAGTGCCACCCGGCCATTCCCCCGCGCCGGCGTCAGCAGCGTCGCCTTCACCCGCAGCCCCGCCTCGGCGTCAAACTCGATCGCCTGCGCCCGGTAAGCGCCGCGCTCGGTCACCGCGCCCCGCTGCACATTCAACGGCGCCGTCGATGCCTTGTATCGCGTCAGTTTCACCACCTCTTCCCGCAGCCGCCCCGCATCCATCCGCGCCGGCACACGATCCTTGAACCGTTTGATGTTCCAAGTGCTGGCCGTCTCCCCGCCCAGCGATGTCGCCACCTGTCCCGTCGGCGTCGCGTTCAAATCCTCTTCCGCCTCAAACTTCAACTCCGGCTCCTTGACCGGACCGCCCTCGCCCTTCAACCACTGCTTCATCCACGCGTAAATCGCCTCGCGGCTCGCCGTCGGCGTCCCATGCGGACCCGGTTCGTGAAACCATTCGACCTTCGCCGCCGCATCGTACAGCCCGTAAACCCGCTTCATCTCCGTGAACGTCTTCCGCGCCCCCTCCAGCGGAAAGAAGTCCTGATCCGTACTCGCAATCAGGTACGGCTTCGGCGCTGCCAGCCCGATCCAATCTGCGTGATCCAGCCCTTCCAGCAGTTGATCCGCAAACTGCTGCTCTGCGTCCTGCGGACCAGTCCCCTTCAACTGCTCGTCCCACGAACTGATGTAACACGCCGGCGCGGCGGCCTTCGTCCGCGGATCCAACGCCGCGATGTACGTCGTCAACGTGCCCCCGCCCGAGCAGCCCGTCACCCCGATCCGCGTCCGGTCCACCTCCGGCAGACTCTCCAGTAAATCCAACCCGCGAATCCCATCCCAAATCCGGTACCGCGCCACGCTCTCCCCGCCCAGCATGCTCTGCCACCCCACCATCGAATGCTCCGTCGTCGTGCCGCCCACCTTCGAGTCGCCCAACTCCGCGTCCCAGTAAATTCGCCGCTCACCCTGCCCGATCGGGTCATACGTCAGCACCACGAACCCCTGCTTCACCAGCCCGATCGACAGCCGCTGATAAAACGGCCGGTTCTTCCCCGTCGTCGAATGTCCCAGCGGCTGCAAAATCGCCGGATACGGCGCCTTCCCCGTCTTCGGCACATACAGGTTCGCCGTCACATAAAATCGCGGCCGGCTCTCGTACACAATCTTGTCCACCCGGTAATCGCCCCTGTCGAGCGACCCCGTCTTCTTCATGTTCAGCGGCGTCTTCGGCTCGTCCAACCCGCCGATCATCCGCAGCACCGCCGACCGCAGCCGCGCCTTTCGCTGCTCGTATTCTTCCTTCGTACGGATCTTCTCGACCTCCGCCCGCCGCGCGTCCAGCTGCCGCGCCGCCACCCCCTGGAGGTACGCTTCCACCGGGTCCACGTTCTGTCCCCAGCCATTCATCAGCCCAATCAGCAAAATCGCCAAGCTTCGCAAGAGCACGCATTACATATACCGTTAATGGCGTAAGCTGTTCAACATGAGACCCGCGCTCTTCTCCATCCTCCTCCTCGCGCTGCTCGGCTGCTCCCCTCAGCCCCCCGCGCAACAAGCCCAGCCGAAACAGGAATCCAAACAGCGCAATCTGAAATACGGCATCGACGTCCAGCCCGGACCCATGGATTCGATTCTCCTCAAAGACTACGCGCCCGAAAGCTCCCTTCGCGTCAAGGAAACCGCCGTCGCCAAGGCCATGTACTCCGCCATCGACGTCCACACGCACAGCTACATGTCCAACATCAAGACCGCGGCCGACGTCGATGCCTGGGTCAAGGTCATGGACGACGTCGGCATCGAGAAATCCGTCGTCTTCACCGGAGCCATCGGCGCCGAATTCGACCGCCAGGCCGACCTCTTCCTCTCCCGCTATCCCAACCGCTTCCAGGTCTGGTGTTCGATGGACTCCAACAACCCGGAAAATGCCGCCGCCGAACTCGAGCGCTGCTACCGCAAAGGTGCACGCGGCGTCGGCGAGCTCTCCGACAAAGGCTGGGGACTCGGCGGCTCCGAAAAGAAAGCGCTCCCCCGCGACAAGCGCCTCCACATCGACGACCCGCGCCTCGACGCCTTCTGGCGCAAAGTCGCTGAACTCAAAATCCCCGCCAACATCCACATTGCCGACCATCCCTCCTGCTGGCGTCCCCTCGGTCCCAACCAGGAGCGCACCCCCGACTTCCAGCACTTCAACATGCTCGGCAAAGACGTGCCCTCCTACGAAGAGTTGCTCGCCTCGCGCGACCGCTTGCTCGCCAAACACCGCCAAACCACGTTCATCTTCTGCCACCTCAGCAACCAGGGGAACGACCTGGCGACTCTTTCGAAAGTGCTCGACGCCAACCCCAACCTCTACCTCGACGTCTCCGCCCGCGACTACGAACTCGGCCGTCAGCCCCGCGCCGGCCGCGCCTTCATCGAAAAATACAAGGACCGCCTCATGTTCGGCACCGACATGGGAGCCGAAGCCCACATGTACCGCGGCTGGTGGCGTCTCCTCGAATCCGCCGACGAGTTCATCCCCGGCCGCCAGTGGTGGCGTCAATACGGCCTCGAACTCCCCGCTGCTAGCCTCAAGGCCCTCTACCGCGACACCGCGCTGCGCGTGCTCTCCTCCCAGGGCCTTTGATACCGTAAAGGTATCGAATGAAGTTTTTGTTGTTGCTTCTATCTGGGTCTGGAATCGTATTTGCCCAATCCTCCGCGAGCGTAATCACCGGCCGTGTTCGTGCCGCCAACGGCCAGCCTCTGGCGGCCGCGTCGGTCACTGCTTTGCAGCCCGACACCGGCTTGAAGCGCCGCACCATTACCGACACGGAGGGCCGCTTCGTGCTCCCCTCGCTGCCAGCGGGCGCATACGACGTCCGCGCCGAATTGGCCGGCTTCCGCCCCTTCACCCAGGGCGCTATCCGCCTCACCGTCGCCGAAACCGTCAGCATCGACTTCATGCTCGAACTCGGCGCCGTCGAGCAGGCGATCAACGTCACCGGCAAAACACCCCTCGTCAACACGCAGACATCCGAACTCAGTTATCTCGTCGAGCAGCGCGCCATCGAAGCGCTCCCGCTGAACGGACGCAACTACACCGACCTCGCCCTCCTCCAGCCCGGCGTCGTTGCCTATCCGCACCGCGACGGCGGCTCGGCCGTCGCCCACGGCCTCGGTATGTCCATCAACGGCCAGGACCCACGCTCCAACGTCTACCTCCTCGACGGAACCCCTCTCAACGACATCACCAACGGACCCGCCGGTTCCGCCGCCTCCACCCAGCTCGGCCAGGAAACCATCCGCGAGTTCCGCGTCGAAACCAATCTCTACTCCGCCCAGTTCGGCCGCAACTCCGGGGGCCAGTTCAACGCCATCACGAAGTCCGGCGCAAACACCCCCCACGGCTCCCTCTACTACCTCCACCGCAACGATAACCTCGACGCCCGCAACTTCTTCGACCCCGCCCGCCGCCCCGAGTTCAAGCGCAACCAGTTCGGCGGCTCCTTCGGCGGCCCCGTCCGTCGCGACAAGATGTTCTTCTTCGCCGGCTACGAAGCCCTCCGCGAGAATCTTGGCAAAACCATCAACTCCGTTGTCCCCGACGCCAACGCCCATCAGGGACTCATCCCCGATACCACCAACCCCGGCCAATTATTGAATGTCGGCGTCAACCCGGCCGTCCGTCCCTATCTCGACACTTACCCTCTGCCCAACGGACCTTCCCGCGGCCAGGGCCTTGGTCTCTATTCGTTCACCTTCCCGCAAACCCTCCGCCAGGACTTCGGCCAGGCCCGCGTCGACCGTAACTTCAGCAGCGGCTCCAACCTCTTTGTCCGCTACACCGGCGACGATGCCCAGCAACTTCTCCCGACAGATCTCCCCCAGTTCCCCCGCTCCTTCATCTCCCGCAATCAGTTCGTTACCGCCGAATACTCGCGCATCGTCTCCCCACGCGCCCTCAACTCGCTCCGCCTCGGCTACTCCCGCACCCGCATCGGCCAGAACGTCGACGCCCTTACCTCCACGCCCCTCGCACCCTTCGTCCCCGGCCGTGCCCTTCCCGGCAACATCGACATCGGCGGCGCTGCCCGCTGGGGTCCGCAATCCTCCGCCAACCTCCGCCTCACCCAGAATCTCTACGGACTCGAAGATAACTTCAGTTACGTCCGCGGCCGCCACGCGCTCAAATTCGGCGGCCTCGCCGAACGTTATCACGACAACATGGTGAACCCCACCTTCTCCCTGGGAATCCACACCTTCTCCGACCTCCGCAGCTTTCTCGAAAATCGCCCCCAGCGCTTCATCGGACTCACCCCCCAAGGCCAGTTTGACCGCTATTGGCGCTTCACCCTCTTCGGCTTCTATCTCCAGGACGACATCCAGGTCAGCCGCAGTCTCACCCTGAATCTAGGCCTCCGCTACGAGTTCTCTACCCTGCCCAAAGATATCTACGGCCGCGATTCCGCCATGCCGAACTATCTCACCGATCCCGCTCCCATCAGCGGCCAGCTCTACCAGAACCCCACGTATAAGAACCTCTCGCCGCGCTTCGGCTTCGCATGGAACCCCTTCGGCAACGGCCGCACCTCCCTCCGCGGCGGCTACGGCTGGTATTTCAACACCAACAACCAGCAGAACCTCATCGTCACCGTCACCAATCCCCCCGCTACCCCGCGCGTCATCATCGCCGCCGGGTCCACCTTCCCCGTGCCCCCCTTCGAGCGCGGCGCGGGCAACTCCATCCGCCCCATTCAGTGGAACATCAAGAATCCCAACGTCCACATCTGGAACCTGAATCTCCAGCAGCAGTTGCCCTACGACGTGGTCCTCACGCTCGGCTACGCCGGTTCCCGCGGCGTCCATCTCTGGCGCTCCGGCGACGTCAACCTCGCCCGGCCTCAAACACTTGCCGACGGCACCCTCTTCTTTCCCGCCGGCGCGCCCCGCATCAACCCCAATTTCTCCACCATCGAGCTCAAATCGAGCGACGGCAACTCCTGGTACAACGCCATGATCTTCGAGGTCCGCAAGCGCTTCTCACAAGGCCTCGCCTTCCAGTCTTCCTACACCTTCTCCCGTAACATCGACACCACGCAGGCCTCCACATTCTTCTCCGACGCCACCAACGGCACCACCTCCGCCATGCCCGAGTTCCCCGGCTTCAGTTACAACAAAGGGCTCGCCGACTATCACGCCAAGCATAACTGGGTCGTGAACTTCACTTACGAACTCCCCTTCGCCCGTAACTCCTCTGGCGCAGCCCGCCACCTCCTCGCCGGCTGGCAACTCGCGGGAATCGGCAACCTCCGCAGCGGCAGCCCGCTCACCACCTTCATCCAGCAGAACCGCTCCCGCTCTCTCTGGAACCCCTCCCTCGGTCCCGGCATCGGACCCGACCGCCCCCACATGGCCCCCGGCTTCACCCACCAGTCTGCCGTCACCGGCAACCCCAACGCCTGGTTCAACCCCAGCGCCTTCGCCCTCCCCGCCGCCGGCACCCTCGGCAACCTCGGCCGCGGAGCCCTCATCGGTCCCAACCTCCGCACCCTCGACGCCTCCCTGATGAAACAGTTCCGCTGGGCAAAACTCGGCGACTCCGGCTTCCTCCAATTCCGCGCCGAAGCCTTCAACCTCTTCAACCGCGCCAACTTCGGCGTCCCCTCGCTCATCGCCTTCGCCGGAGCCCGCGACGGCGAAGCCCCAACGTCCTCATTAGGCCTCGTCCGCAACACCATCACCAGCGCCCGCCAAATCCAACTCGGCCTCCGCCTCCGGTTCTGAACCCGCGTTCGGCTCGATCGATTAGCCGTTCAGCGCAGCACGGTGCGGGTTTCATCGGCGGCCATATTCTTGGAGTGCGGCACCGAACC
>JAEUQD010000317.1 GCA_016789925.1 Bryobacterales bacterium
GACGAAGGGCCGTCTGTTGTTTGTCGGAGATCTCGCGCCGCACTGCCGGACCTACCAGCGGTACCGAGCGTTTAGCGAACTAGGGTACGAGGTCGAGGGCGTCACCAGTTCGCCGGTGGATTATCAGCCCGGGATTACGCCTCTGACCTTTCGATCGCGGCTGTTCTTCAAACTCGGGCGGCCGCTGGACGAGACTGGCGCCAACGGCAAACTCGTGGAGGCGGCCAAGCGCTTTCGGCCGGATGTCATTTGGGTGGAACGGGCGCTGATGATTCGCAGGGCGGCGATTGAGCAGGCTATCGCGGCGTGCGATGGCGCTGTGAAGGTGTTCTCCTACAGCGAAGACGATATGTTCGCGCCGCACAACCAGAGCCGGTATTACCTGGATTGTCTGCCTAAATACGACGTTGTGTTTACGACCAAGAGCTATAACTGCCGTCCCGAGGAGTTGCCGGCGCTTGGGGCTCGGCGCGTGGTCTTTGTCGACAAAGCGTACGACCGTCATGCGCACCGTCCGATCGAGTTAACCGCCCGTGAGAAGGCAGAACTGGGCGCCGACGTCGGTTTCATTGGCACGTTTGAGGCTGACCGGGCGCGGCAGTGCCTGCTCTTGGCAAGGCAGGGCTTCCCTGTTCGCATCTGGGGCAACGGATGGGGCGGTTTGGTAGGGACGAATCCGAACCTGCGCATCGAGAATCGGCCAATGTACGGTGACGACTATGTGAAAGCGCTTCGGGCCACCCGGATCAATCTTTGCTTCCTGCGTAAGATGAACCGCGACTTACAAACGGACCGCACCATGGAATTACCTGCCTGCGGGGCTTTTATGCTGGCGGAGCGCAGCGAAGAGCACCTTCGGCTGTTTGAGGAGGGCAAGGAAGCGGCCTATTTCGATGTGAACAGGGAT
The DNA here is from genome assembly GCA_016789925.1 of Bryobacterales bacterium. Classification (GTDB taxonomy): domain Bacteria; phylum Acidobacteriota; class Terriglobia; order Bryobacterales; family Bryobacteraceae; genus JADLDI01. The sequence goes on from JAEUQD010000317.1 coordinate 908, forward strand.
GATGAGTTGATCGCGAAGGTCAGCTATTACCTGGAACACGAGTCCGAACGCCGGGCGGTGGCCGCGGCGGGGCGGCAGCGTGCCGTCAATTCCGGCTATAGCCACCATGAACGGTTGGAGTGGATGATGACGCAGGGGAATGCGGCGTGTGCCGGGGCGGCGTATGCCTGTCGTTAAGTCCGGCGGGATGACCAGCGAGTTGGCGGCCGTAGGCGCCCGGCGGCGGCGCGCCCTCAATGTAGTCATGCACGTGGATCCTCGCTTTGGGGGCATTTGCGCCACGACGCCCGATTTCTGCCGAGCGCTCGAGGAGACGGGAACGTGGGAAGTCGCGACTGTGGCGTTCCGGGAAGAGGGGGAGTGTTCACCGTTCACCCCTGCCGACGGCCGTCTCGTGCTACTGCCGCGCGGGCGGATGCGCTGGCTTCGGGAAAGCGCTCTGCGCAAGCGGCTGGAAGAGGAAATCGCCGCCGCGGACATTGTGCACGTCCACGGGCTCTGGGAGGAACACACGGCCGAGGCCTGCCGGTTAGCGAGGCGGCATGGCAAACCGTACCTGATTTCGGCGCATGGAATGCTGGACCCCTGGGCTGTCCGACAGAAACGTTGGAAGAAAGCAATCTATGCAGCCCTGATTGAGCGGAGAAACCTTTTGAGAGCCGCCTGTCTGCGGGCGGTGACACCAGCCGAGGTGAACGACTATCGCCTGTTTGGAATCGACGGGCGCGACGTGACAGTGATTCCGTTGGGTGTGCGGGTTCCAGACCGGGTGGATGCGCGGGAGTTTCTGCAGCGTTATCCCGCTCTTACAGGCAAACGGCTAGTGCTGTTTCTGGGGCGGCTTCATCGCAAGAAGGGGTTGGACCTGCTTTGCCGGGCGTGGCTCGGCGTCAGGCGCCGCGTTCCCGAAGCGCATCTGGTTTTGGCCGGTCCCGTGGCGGAAGATAGCCGGCAACTGCTCGAGAGCTTGATCCGCGAAACCGCGATTGGCGATACCGTGACGCTTCCCGGCATGCTGTCGGGTGGATTGAAGTGGTCGGCTTTGGCGGCGGCAACCGTTTTTGTGTTGCCCTCTTATTCAGAAAACTTCGCTGTCGCAATCTCGGAAGCGATGGCCGTTGGCTGTCCGGTGGTTGTGACACGCCAATGCAACCGGCCGGAAGTGGCTGAGGCCGGGGCAGGTTGGGTGATCGAGCCCGACGTGGCGCAACTGGAAGACAAACTCGTCGGAGCGTTGTCGCTCAACGAGTCGGAACGGGTACGCGTCGGCGGCCACGGTGTTCGGTTGGTTGGTAAACGGTACTCATGGCAGGCGATCGGAGCGCAGACAGCCGACGTCTATAGCCGGATCCTCGCTTCGTCGGGGAGCGATTGCGGATGAGCCTTATTGGAGGGAATTGATGGTGGATTTGTCCCGCTATAACCGCGGGGACTATGATCCCGGCCGCGGCCCAATAGTTCGATCTCTGTGGTTCTTTGTCGGCCTGCCGCTGTTGCGGGCAGCCCTCAATCCGTCTACAGCGGTTCGGGTGTGGCTGCTGCGCTTATTCGGGGCGAAGGTGGGCCGCGGAACAACGATGAAGCCAGGGATGCGCGTGAAATACCCCTGGCGCCTCAAGGTGGGGGATTTCGCATGGATTGGAGAGGATGCCTGGATCGACAACCTGGCGCTAGTGAGCGTCGGTAACAACGCGGTAATTTCGCAGGGGGCCTATCTCTGCACAGGCAACCATGATTGGGCGCGCGAGACGTTTGATTTGCGTACGGGGCCAATCTTACTGGAGGACGGTAGCTGGGTCGGTGCACGAGCGTTTGTCGGTCCGAACGTCGTGCTGGAGCGCTGCGCGGTGGCCGCGGCTGGGAGCGTAGTTACGCGGTCCATTCCCGCTTTTGAGATTCATGCCGGAAACCCGGCCACTTTCGTCAAGCACCGGGTGGTTGCCGGGGATTCGTGGGTGGCAGTGAGTAAGGGGGCGGTGTGAGGATCCTCATCCTCAGCCAGGTTTTCCACCCCGATGTGGTCGCGGTAGCTCAGTACACGACCGATTTGGCTCGCGACCTGGCGGCGGCAGGCTATGAAGTCACAGTGCTGGCCAGCCAGCGAGCGTATGATCGCCCCGCTCAGATCTATCCGAAAACCGAGCGCTGGAATGGCATCGAGATTATCCGCGTGCTCGGTACCGGGTTGGGGAAGAGTAGCTTGTGGCGGCGAGCCATCGACTTCGCTTCGGTGACTCTGCGCTATGTAGCAGGATTGCTCACTATGCCGCGCTACGACGTAGTGGTCACACTGACAGTGCCTCCGCTGGTGTCGTTTCTCGGCGCGGTGTTCACAGCGATTCGCGGCGGACGCATGGTTCTGTGGGTGATGGACTTGAATCCGGATCAGGCCATCGCGGCCGGCGTTTTGCGGCCCGATGGATGGACGGCGCGGGTGCTGGCGTGGATGCTCCACTATTCGTTGGCACGCTCCGCGGCGGTTGTCGTACTGGACTGCTTTATGCGCGACCGGATTGTCGCCAAGGGCGTCCCTGAGTCCCGCGTGGTGGTGGTGCCGCCCTGGGCGCAGGACAGCCACATCGTTTGGGACGAAGGGGGACGAGCGGCGTTTCGTCGCCGGCACGGGCTGGAAGACAAGTTTGTCGTGATGTATTCGGGGAATCACAGTCCGTGCCACCCGTTGACGTCGGTGCTCGAGGCCGCCCGGCTGTTGTCCCACCGCGAGGACATCGTTTTCCTGTTCGTTGGCGGCGGGTCGGGCCAAGACAACGTTGAGGAATTCGCGCGGGAGCATCGGTTGACTAATGTCCGGCAGTTGCCGTATCAGCCCTTGGAGACACTGCCGGCTTCGTTGTCGGCGGCTGACCTGCAAGTTGTCAGCTTGGGCGATCCGTTCCGCGGGATCGTGCATCCGTCGAAGATCTACAACGTGTTGCGGCTGGGCGTGCCCTTTCTTTATCTGGGGCCGATGCCCAGCCACGTGACCGAACTTACGCCCGAGAGCGCCGTGAACGAGTGGGCCTTCTTTGCGCGGCACGGAGATGTGGACAAAGTGGTGGATAGCATCACGATGTGCGCAGCCCGTGGGCCCTACCGATCGCTGAGGGAAGTGGAAGTCGCGGCCGCTTTTTCGGAATCCGTCATCATCCCGACTCTGCTGCGCACCATTGATCCGGGGTACCCGATGCCGGTGGAATCTCAACCGGCAACCGAACCGGTGGCCGGACGGTGACCTGAGGAAGCCCGGATGACGAACCGCATTCTAGTGACAGGCGCGAACGGATTCGTGGGCCGGCCGCTGTGTGAGTTTCTGCAAGGCCAGGGATTTGTGGTCCGGGCCGGGGTGCGGAAGGTGGCCGACTCGACCAGCGGTCTCCGAGCGCAGGAAGTCGTGGAAATAGGGGACCTCGGCGGCGAGCCGCGCTGGGATGCGGCTGTCAACGGAATGGATGTGATTGTCCACCTGGCCGCGCGCGTGCACGTAATGCGCGACAAGGCGGCCAATCCATTGGCCGAATTCCGCCGTGTCAATTTGAACCCGACCTTGGAATTGGCGCGGGCTGCCGTACGGTGCAACGTGCCGCGACTGGTGTTTGTTTCCTCCATCAAGGTTAACGGCGAGGAGACTCATTCACGGCCTTTCTCCGATCTCGACCGGCCGGCGCCGATGGACGCCTACGGACGGTCAAAGATGGAGGCTGAGCAGGGACTGACAGAGATTAGCCGATCCAGCGGTCTGGAAGTGGTGATCGTTCGCCCGCCGCTGGTGTACGGTCCGCATGTGCGCGGTAACTTTGTGCGCATGCTCGATTGGCTGTACCGCGGGGTGCCGCTGCCCTTGGCCGGCGCCACCAACCGCCGGTCGCTCATCGGTGTGCAAAACCTGGTGAGCGCCCTGGCGGCGGCCGTCGTGCATCCGAAGGCCGCCCACCAAACCTTTCTCGTCTGTGACGACGAGCACTTGTCGACACCGGAGTTGCTGCGGCGTGTCGCGGCCGCAATGTCGCGGAAGGCGCGGCTAGTCCCCGTACCAGCCCGATTGCTGCAACTGGCGGCATCGCTGTGCGGGCAGCGGGAGACATTGCGACGTCTGTGCGGGTCTCTGGTTGTGGACTCAAAGAAGATTCAATCCATGCTGGGATGGACCCCGTCGGTTTCCGTCGATGAACAGCTACGTGCCACGGCACGGTGGTATCTCGAGCAACGGGAGGATTTGTCATGATTACGAACGACGCAGCCGGGCTGTTAGGGCTGGCTGTTATGGCTGTAGTGTTGTCCTATGGCCTGATCGGACTGCTGAATTGGAAGTTGAAGGACCGCCGGATTTTGCTGGACGTTCCCAATGAACGCAGCTCCCATGAGGAACCGACGCCGCGGGGAGGGGGCGTCGTGTTTGGCCTGATCACGCTGGCTGGAGTTGTGGCGGCTCACGGCATCCTCCAGGAGTGGCCGACGACCGTGGCCGCGGCCTTCGTGGGGGGAGGGGCGGTGATTGCCGTCGTAGGCATGCTGGATGATCTCCGCGGCCTGCGAGCCTCGCTCCGACTGTCGATTCAGATCGTTGTAGCCGCGGCGCTGGTGATGGCGCTGCTGGCGAACCCCTCTGAACCAGGCGCTTTGCGCGAGGCAGGCCTTCCTGCATGGTTCGTGTTTTGTCTCGGAGTCTTTTATCTGGTCGGTCTCATCAATGCGTACAATTTCATGGACGGAATTGATGGGCTGGCAGGATTGCAGGCGGTCATAGCCGGCTTTGGTTGGGCTGCGATTGGGTGGTACGCCGGGCTTCCGACAGTAATGGTGATTGGTGCTCTGGTCGGATCGAGCGTGTTGGGTTTTCTCGGCCATAACTGGTCACCGGCACGTATCTTCATGGGCGATGCGGGTTCGACGTTTCTGGGCTTTACGTTTGGCGCCCTGACTCTGATAGTCGGTATGAAGCGTTTCGATCTGGCGATGGCCGGGATGCTGCTTGTGTTTCCCTTCATTTTGGACACGAGTTCCACGTTTCTGGCTCGCTTGCTGCGTCGCGAGGATGTGCTTCGGGCGCATCGGCAGCACCTATACCAGCGTTTGGTCACGGCGGGGTTGCCGCACAACGTTGTCTCGCTCTTTTATGGTTTGCTGGCCTCGTTGGGCGCAGCCGTGGCGGTGGTACTGGTGCAATCCAGCACCGCCGACAGTCTGTTGTGGACAGCGGTGCCGATTGCCTGCATCAGCCTTTTGCTGACAGTCGCGGGCACCACTGGATCGCTGCATTCTCTGTTGAATCGCGGGGGATTGTCGCACCGGGCTTTCGTGCGCTCGCTGAGCCGGTTGGAATCGGTGGATCACCTCAACCGATTCGGCACCTGGTCAATCCAGGCTGTCGTGTTCGCCCTTTGCGGGTTTGCGGCGTTTCTGCTGCGATTTGAATTATCGATTCCCGAGTTCTACGTTCCGCATGTGCTGCAATCAATCGTCATCTGGGTCGTCGTGAAATCGATTGTCTTCCGACTCCATGGCCTGGACCGGGGATGGTGGCGGCTAGTGAGCGTACACGATTTTATCCTGCTCCTCGCCGGCAACCTGACCGGATCATTGTGCTCGGTCGTGTTCATTGTGGCGCTCGGTCTGCCCGCCTTTCCGCGCTCGGTTTACCTGACCGATTTTCTGATTTCGTTGCTGGCAACAGCGGGACTGCGGTTGTCGGTCCGGATTGCAAGCGACCTGCTGCTGGCCGCCGCGGCGGGCGGGAAACAAAAGCGCGTACTCGTGTATGGGTCGGGGCGGGCGGGAACCGTCCTCTTGAGTGAAATTCGCTCCAATCCGGAACTGCAGTACGAGGTTGTGGGGTTCCTTGACGACAACGAATTGCGGCAAGGCTCGTTCCTGCATGGGGTTCGAGTATTAGGCCGCGGGGAGGACCTTCCCGGGTTAGTTCAGAAACTGAATATTGAAGAGGTTCTGCTTGCTCTACCCGGAATTGACGCTCAGCGGCTGGCTGGTATTATTCGAAAAAGCCACGAAGCTGGTGTCCGTTGCCGCAAGATTCCGCCACTCAACGAAATCCTGGACGATCGCAATCTGATCTCCCAGATTCGCGATGTCAATGTCGAAGACCTTCTCGGACGCTCCCCCGTCAAACTCGAGGTGGAGGAGATTCACAGCAAGGTGAGCGGGAAAGTGGTGATGGTGACGGGTGCGGCCGGATCGATTGGTTCCGAACTGTGCCGGCAACTGGCCCGATTCCATCCCAACCGCATCGTGGGTTTGGACGTGGCCGAGACAGGTTTATTCCACATTGCGGGTGAGATGGCGCAGAGCTTTCCCGACGTCGAGTTTATTCCGTGTGTTGCGTCCGTGAAGAGCCGCCACAGGCTTCGGCAGGTGTTTCTCGAGCATGCCCCGGAAATCGTCTATCACGCCGCTGCTTACAAGCACGTGCACCTGATGGAGTCGCATCTGGTCGAAGCGATGGAGACCAACGTCCTCGGCACTTATCAACTGGCTCTTTGCGCGGCCGAGAACGGAGTGACGGACTTTGTCATGATCTCCTCGGACAAAGCGGTCCGACCCACAAATATCATGGGCGCCACCAAGCGGGCAGCCGAACTGGTGATTTCGTCCATGTCTAACTGGCCTACCAAGTTCGTCTCCGTTCGGTTTGGTAACGTGTTGGGATCAAACGGTTCAGTAGTGCCGCTCTTCAAGGAGCAGATCGCCCGCGGCGGTCCGGTTACCGTTACCGACGCGCGCATGGAACGCTTCTTCATGACGATTCCGGAAGCAGCCCAACTGGTCTTACAGGCGTCGACCATGGGCAGGGGCGGGGAGATCTTCATCCTTGATATGGGACAGCCGATGAAGATTGTCGATCTGGCACGCAACCTGATCTTGTTGTCCGGATTGCAGCCGGATCGTGACATCAAGATTGAGTTCGTGGGCGCTCGTCCGGGCGAAAAGCTCACCGAAGAGTTGAGCACCTTTGAGGAAAATACGGTGCCTACGCGGCATCCGAAGGTCAACATCTTTCAGCACTCCGCCGTGAAGCCGGAGGCTCTGATGTGGCATCTGGATGCAGTCCAGGATTTGTGTGAGTCCTCCAATGTGCCCGCCTTGTTGGAGCGTCTCAAACGGATGGTGCCCGAATACCACACCAGTACTTACGTGGAAGATCGCGTGTCGAGGATGCGGAGAGCCGCGGCTGGTGACTAGTGCGGCTCCCGACAATTCGGTTGAGATTCTTTGCGGGCGTGCCCGACAGTATATATAGTGGGAAGGGACTGCGGTGCTCCAGAGATGGGGAGATTTCCGTCAGGCCTGAAGAGGTATCTATTGCTAATGCTAGAGAGAAAGCTGTCGCTACTGGGTTTGTTGTTCTGGTGCCTCGTTACAGGCGCGATGCCAATGGAGGCTCAGCCGCTTTCGGGTCTGGCGGGCGGCGACGAGTTTGTGGGGCCGTTTTCCAGTTGGGCCAATATTCGCAACTATGGCGCGCAGGGAAACGGCGTCAATGACGATACGGCCGCATTTCAGAGCGCTCTCGACGAAATCGGTACGCCCGGAAAGCCGCTGGTCCTGTACTTACCGGAAGGTACATACCGGATCACTCGCAGTCTGACGATGGCGCTGCGCCGCAATATTTCCGTGCTGGGCGAGAATCCCGCTAACACGATCGTGCGCTGGGACGGACCGGCTGGCGGCACCATGTTTTCCACGAATTCGGTGCCCTACGCCCGGTTTGGACGCATCACTTGGGATGGCGCCGGCCGCGCTCACGCCGCCATCGATCATGGCTGGACGGGTATTGGCGTCTACGGCGGTACTTCGTATGTAGAACATGCGGATGAGATCTTTCGCGACGCGGCATTTGGCATTCGAGGCGGCACGGGCGGTCTCCAGGAAGGCGAAACGGCTATTCTGCGCTGCATTTTTCAGCGGCTGACCTCGGCCGGTCTGAGCGTGGAGAATTATAACGCGCTGGACTGGTACGTTTGGGATTCCACCTTTGACTCGAACAAGATCGGCGTCACCAATCTTTATGGCGCTGGCAATTTTCAGATATATTCGTCGTTCTTTCGCAACTCAGTACGCGCGGACGTTGAGATTAACGCAACTTCTTACTTTGCGTTGCGCAACAACTTCTCGGTGGGCTCTCGGGCGTTCTTTGTAACCGCGCCTGTTGGCAATCCATCCGCGCCGACGATCTTCCAACGGAACACGATCCTCGATACGTCCACGACACCGATCCAGTTCTCCAATCCCGGGCCGGTGTTGATGCTGGACAACGTGATCCGTTCCTCGCCGAATCAAACGGGACCGGTGATCTCTCTTGCCGAGGCCTATACCACCCAACCGACTGCCAGACTGGTGGCCTTCGGCAACACATACACCGTCAACAACCCCTACGGTGTGCAAGGCACGGTTATTGCGCAGGAGGACCGGACGGTGGCTCGCGCGACCGTGAATCCGGTCCCGCCTATCATGCCGCAGGCTCCTCCGTCCTTTGGTCGCCGCGTCTTCTCTGTGCCGCTCGGTTCGACGGCAGCGTCGATCCAGGCGACGATCAATCAGGCCGCTGCGCTGAATGGACAGAAGCCCGTTGTCCATTTTCAGTATGGGCTGTATGAGATTAACCAGACACTAGTCATCCCGGCCAATGCCGATCTGCAGTTGGTGGGCGACGCGGCGAGCTCCGTGGGCGGTACGCAGCTTCGTTTTGTCGGACAGGGCTACGGGCCTGTGTTGCGGCTGCTCGGTCCGTCGCGGGCGACTCTGCGTGACATTTCGATCCTTGGCAACGATAGCTCGATTGGCATCGTCGTCGAAAACGCCGATCAGCCAGGGGCACGCATCTTTGCCCAGCAGTTCCAGGTGGAACGCTGCCGTCAGGTGGGCATCCTGGTGGACAAGCTGGATAACGCTGAAACGTCGTTCCACAATATTTACAATCGCGGCAACGCTCTCGGGATTCGAGTCGTTGGCGGCCCAAACGCTGCGCGGGGCACCGCCACGGCCCGGACCGCCATTTTTGCCGGTTTCTCCGGCGACAACGGTCAAACCTATGAAGTGGCCGGGAATGGCTTCCTGAGCACGCAGGATATCTGGTATGAGGGCGCCCCTGCCCGCTTCGCGCGGTTTGCCGATTCCGGACAGTTCTACCTGACCGGCGGGGTCATATCCGCTCAGGACGGCAATCGTGGCGGTACGAGTTCGGCCGTACCCACTGTCGACATTGACGGTTTCCGTGGGCGCGTGGCATTCATCAATGCGTTCCTCCTTACGCGTAACCGAATTTCCGTGGAGTCGTCGACCGCCGATGTTCTCGGGCTGGGACTCGTGGGGCCAAACGACAACGCCAATTACTTTACTGTGAATAACTCCCCTTCGGCGCGAACTGCGTTGCTGAACAGCCGGCAGTTGACGCCGACTGGCGGATCAGTTCCAGTCAGCGATCAGGTCCGGAATATCAGTGATACCGCCGCCTTCGTCCGCGATATGCTGGGGCCGATTCGGAGCGTCCAGCCGCGGCCTTTCGCCGAGATCCCCGCGGGGGTCACCGATCTTCGGATGTATCGGGTTTCCGTGGACTACCACTCTGTCGGTACAGTGTTTCGGGGGGGGGCTGACCCGGTGATCGTTGCTCAGAACCCTGGCATCACTCGAAATAACTACGGAGGATGGGTAGGCATGAAGCTCGAACCCCGCAATCAGCCTCTTCGAGTGACCTCGCTAGGCCGTTTCTGTGCTCCGGGCAACTCTCAAACTCACACGGTGAAGATTGTGCAGGATGGCGGTACCGATGTCGCAAATGGCACGGTGTCGGTGAACATGCAGGGCTGTACCGCGGGACAGTATGTCTACGCACCGCTAGCGTCACCGGTTACGCTGGCCCTCGGCCAACGCTACCACGTCGTGAGTCAGGAGTTTGATCGGGGCGATTTGTGGTATGACCTTGCTCCGGTTACGCCTTCCGCTGCCGTGGCTGTCGCGGGCGCAACGTATTGGAGTGGCTCCGACTACGTGTCCGTACCCGTCCCCAATACGGCATTTGTGCCGGTCAACCTACTGACGCAGGCCGACTTTGAGTCTGCTCCTCCACCCCCGGCGCCCAACGTTCCGTTGCCTCCCACGGTCAGTATCGTGTCTCCGGCCAATGGCGTTACCGTGTCTGGAACGATTAACTTTGCCGCTTCGGCGAACTCTCCCCTCGGCGTGGCCGGCGTTCAATTGTCGGTAAATGGCAGCCCGATTGGGTCGGAGATTGCCGTGCCGCCGTTTGCCGTTCCGCTGGACACCGCCGCATTGCCCAATGGCTCCTTGACGTTGGGAGCGGTGGTTCGCGACGAACAGAACCAGACCGCGCAGGCGAGCATCACTGTGGTCGTTAATAATCAGGCGCCCACTCCAACTCCCGCACCCGCTCCAACTCCCGCGCCCGCTCCCACTCCTGCGCCCGCTCCCACTCCTGCACCCGCTCCGGCGCCGCCGCCCACGAATGGCGTCGGTTCGACCTCACCTTTCCTGATCAGTCAGACAATGACTCGAACCCGGAACAACTATTCCGGGTGGGTCGGCTACCGGTTCACAGTTGGTCCGACGTCGTTGACGATTACTCATCTGGGCCGAATGGCCGCGCCGGGCAACGGGATGCTTCATGCGGTGAAACTGGTGCGCGCCAGCGACGGCTCAGACCTCGCCGGTGGCCGGGCGACCGTCAACATGTCCGGGTCGTCTCCGGGCAATTGGGTCTATAGCCCCCTTCCTGCTCCGTTGACCCTGCCGGCCGGGACCTCGTGGCTGTTGGTGAGCGAGGAGGCCGCAGGGGGTGACCTTTGGTACGACATCGACATCGTGATCGCCGGCAGCGCGGGTGTCGTCAACGGCGCGATCTTCCGTGACGCCAACGGTTATCAATTGGTTCAGGTGCCCAACATGGGATTTGTCCCTGTCAACATGCTCTACGCCGTGGGGGCTCTTGACACCGTCGCGCCCACGGTGTCGATCACAGCGCCTGCACCGGGCTCGGTCGTCTCGGGCACGATCAATCTGGTTGCTCAAGCAAGCGATAACGCAGGCGTGGCCGACGTCCAGTTTCGGATTAATGGCAACCCACTGCCGTCCCTGCTCACGAATGCGCCTTATTCGCTATCTCTTGATACGCGACAGATGGCCAACAATACGTACACTCTGACTGCCGTGGCTCGCGACGTGGCTGGAAACATCGGGACCGCTCAGGCGGTGACGTTCACGGTGAGCAACACCGCAGCCGCGCAGTCCGCCTTCATCTCTCAGGTTAACCGGGGAACACCAAGGAACAACTACTCGGGTTGGGTCGGCATGCGGTTTACACCTGGTCCGAGCGGCGCCACCCTCAGATCGTTGGGGCGTTACTGCTTGTCCGGAAACGCCGGCAGCCACACGGTTAAACTCGTCCGTACCGCTGATTCCGCCGATGTTCCCGGGGGCTCGGTCACAATCTCGATGGCCGGTTGCACCGAGGGCCAGTTCGTCTACGTGAATCTGCCCGCGCCGCTCCTGCTTTCGCCGAATACGTCCTACTACCTGGTCAGCCAGGAGTTGGCTGGCGGTGACACTTGGTATGACATCCAGGCCTATACGGTGGCGCCTGTCGCCGCGCTCAACGGGGCGGTTTATTGGGATGGAATGCGTTACGTTCCCATCGACGTGAACCAACTGTCGTTCGTGCCGTTAAGTTTCCGCTTCTAGGGAACTCCCGATGCGATCCGATATTTCGCCTGGGCGCAAATTCCGGGAGATCGAAAAACGATCAAAGAGGAGAGTGGTACGCCCGAGAGGATTCGAACCTCTGGCCTCTTGCTCCGGAGGCAAGCGCTCTATCCGGACTGAGCTACGGGCGCGCCTTCCCTTAGTCTAATACGCCGCGTGGCCGATCTCCAAACAAAAGAAATTGCGCTGGCTCTGTTATCCTCAAACTTTACGTCTGCTGATGAAATTCCAAGTCCACCCCCTCCATGAATTCCTCGTACGACCAGCGTTGCCCGCGAACCTGCCACGGTTAGCGGAACTGGCCCACAATGTTCTGTGGAGTTGGGACCACACTGTACGCGCATTGTTTCGCCGGCTCGATCCTGCTCTCTGGCGGGCCACCGGGCACAACCCGGTGATGATGCTCAGTCAGATTCCGCGGAACGCTCTGGAGAGGGCGGCCGCGGATCCCCGCTATCTTTCCCTGTACCGCCGTGCCTGTGAGCGCTTCGACGCCTACATGGAGCGGTACGAAATGACTTCGAAGCAGGGCCACATCGCCTACTTCTGCATGGAGTTCGGGTTGGTGGAATGCCTGCCCGTCTATTCGGGCGGTCTCGGGATTCTGGCCGGCGACCATTTGAAGGCGGCTTCGGACCTCGGGTTACCGCTGACGGCGGTCGGGATTCTGTACCAGCAAGGGTATTTCCGGCAGATCCTGAATCCGGACGGCTGGCAGCAGGAACGCTACCCCATTAACGACTTCTATACGTTGCCGGTGACCCCCGTACGCGACCCGGCGGACAGTTCCCGGGACTTGGTCGTTTCGGTCGATCTCCCCTATGGGACCTGCTACATCAAGGTCTGGCAAAAGAAGGTGGGTGGCATCAGCCTCTATTTACTGGACACCAACATTCCGGAAAACACGGTTTCCGAATACCGCGACATCACCGACCAGTTGTACGGCGGCGACATCCAGACGCGATTGAAGCAGGAGATCGTTTTGGGCATTGGCGGGTTGCGGGCGCTGGCCGCGCTCGGGATCGAGCCCACGGTGTATCACATGAACGAGGGCCATTCGGCTTTTCTCGCGATCGAGCGGATTCGGCTACTGATGCAGAACCACCGGCTGTCGTTCGACGAAGCTCTGGAGGCGTCGCGATCGAACAACGTGTTCACAACTCATACGGCGGTGCCCGCCGGTTTCGACATCTTCGAGCCTTCGCTGCTCTACGAGTACTTCCACGGCTATTGCGAGCGCGCGGGGATTCCTTTCGAGTCGTTGCTGCGGATCGGTAGACGCCGCCCGGATGATGGAGGCGAGCGGTTCTCGATGGCGATGTCGGCGCTCAATACGTCGAACTACCGCAACGCGGTTTCGCGCCTTCACCGGCACGTGTCGCAGGAGATGTTCCAGGATATGTGGGAGCGCCTGCCCACCTGGGAAGTGCCCATTACGTCGGTGACCAACGGTGTGCACCTTCCGTCGTGGGTGAATGGCGATCTGGCCGCGCTTTACGACCAGTATCTTCAACCGGACTGGCAGGAACGCCACATGGATCCGCGCACGTGGGACACGATCAACGATATCCCCGACGCCGAACTGTGGGAGGCGCACCGGCGCCGCAAGCGCCGGCTGGTACAGTTTGTGCGCGAGCGTGTTCACGACTTCGCGGTGCAGCGCAAGTCATCGGCCGCCGAAGTAAGGCGACTGTCGGAAGTGCTCGATCCCGACGCGTTCACGATTGGTTTTGCGCGGCG
>JAEUQD010000437.1 GCA_016789925.1 Bryobacterales bacterium
TGCCGTGCGGACGACACTGTGCATGCCGTCGCCACCCACGACGAAGCGCGCTTTCACCGCCGTTTCACCCAGAGAGTCCTGGAGACTGGCAGTGGCCCCGGTTGCCTCCTGCTGCACGGCTGTGACCGTGACGCCCCGATAGACGACGCCGCCAAGGGCAGACAGACGTTCGTTGAGGATGCGTTCGGTTTGTTCCTGCGGCAGCATCAGCAGGTATGGGTGCGGCGAGGGCAGCGCGGCGAATCCGACTGCGAGGAGTGTGCGATCACGATTGCGGATGCGAAAGTCCGTCAGCCGGAGACCGGCCGCGGCCAGTTGCGTGGCCACTCCCAGCGAATCCAGCACGTCGAGCGTATGGGCGTGAATCACGGCCGCGCGTGAAGTGTTGAGACCTTGCGAGAGCTTCTCGACGATGAGATACCTGATACCGGCCTGCTGGAGTGAGATGGCGAGCGCCAGTCCGGTGGGGCCGGCGCCAACGATCAACACGTCCGTCTCCCGGGGCATCCGCTCGGCAATGATTGTCATGATCTTGCTCCTCCTCGACCGGATAATTTCCATGCCGGCAAGATCAACTTTGAGCCACAAGCGGGGGTGAAAGGCAGTGAGCGGCCGTGACGGCGGCGTGAGCTAACGGCGGGCCGGTCGGGACGGCGTCCGCGGCCGGAGGTTCATCGAGGCGATCAGCCGCTGAAACCGCGGGTCCGCTCGGAGAGGGTCGACGAAGGGGTCCACATTCAGTACGTTCGCGAAGATCGCCCGATCCTCGATGGACGCTGTCAAGGCATCCATCGCCCCTTCGAAGTCGCCCATGCCCACACAGGCCGCCACACGGGCCATCGGCGTAACGTACTGCGTGGCGGCCATCTGGTCCAGCATGGCCAGCATGTCCCGGCACTCCGCCGCCTTGCCCACGCGGTGATACGCGCCGGCCAGCATACCCAGATGAAGGGGGACCGGCGCCTCCTCCAGTCCGCGCGACAGGATCTCGATCGCGGCAGCATCGTTGCCCTGGTGAAGATACACCATGCCGAGCGCGAACCGCGCTTCCGGAAAGTCCTGTTCCAGCCTCAGCGACTCGTGCAGGTGCGACAACGCCCGCGACTCGTCCCCGCGCAGGTAACAGAGAAAGCCGAGGCGAGCATGGCCGGACGGAAACAGCGGATTCAGCCGGATGGCCACACCGTACTCCCGCTCAGCTTCGTCAAAGCGGCCCAGCATCGCCAGAACGCCTCCGTACCAGGCATGCGCCGAGTAGTTACTCGGCTGCAGCGCGATGGCGCGGTGAAACCGGCGCTCCGCCTCCACCCAGTTGAATTCCCAGTGGGCGCTGATGCCGGCCATCACCGTCCAGGCGGTCGACGATTCCGGATTCAAGCGGACGGCCGCTTCGGCATTCCGGCGCAGTTCGGAGAAAATCTCCTTGCCGGAGACAAGCCCGAAGATCGATAACGCCGCGTGAGCGGTGGCGAGGCCGGCGTAGGGATCGGCATAGTCCGGGTACCGTTCGGTAAGCTCACGGAACGCTGTGATCGCGGCTCGCAGTCCCGGTAGGGTCTCCTGGTGCACCAGGTGGAGAGCTTTGAAATACCCGGTGTAGGCTTCCAGACTGGGATGGTGGAGTGCCCGGCCGGGAAGTCTCGCCCGCACCGTAGCGGCGATCGAGATCGAGATCTCCTCCTGGATGGCGAAGACATCCTGTAACTCACGGCGGTAAGTCTCGGACCACAGGTGATATCCCTTCGTGGCGTCGATTGCCTGGGCCGTGATTCTCAACTGGCTGCCGGCCTTGCGAACGCTGCCTTCCACAATCAGTTGCGCGCCCAGCTTCTCGCCGATTTCGCGAATGTCGGCGGCCTGGCCTTTGAACTGGAACGAGGACGTCCGCGAGACCACGGCGACGTCGTCGAGCGCGGCGAGAGCGTTGATGATCTCCTCCGTGATGCCATCGCAGAAGAAGTCCTGATCGGGCTCCGGACTCATATTCACGAACGGCAGAACGGCGATCGTGGTGTATTTCGAGGCGACCGGCGGAGATTCAGCCGGCGGTTTGGCTTCCGGAGTAACCAGGCGAAATACAGGGACATAGCTGCCCGGGTTTAGTGCGATAAGGACGGAATCGTCGCGGCCCGGGCCGTCGTAGTAGGCCTTGAGGCGGCCGCGCAGGCGGCGAGCCTCCACACGGACGATCGAATCGATGCTGGGGTCGTAATCGTCGTTGCGGTCGAAGACCTCGATCGCAACGACATACTCTTTCAGACGCTCGGCATCTTCCTCCAGCGTCCGTTCCACGATGAATCGCAGGAAGCGGCACAGGCGGCGGGACGAGATGAAACCGCTGCTGGAAAGAATACGGGCTAGTTGCGCCCGGACTCGATCCGCGGGCACAGGCGTCTCAACGGCATCTCCTACGGCCCCGGGCATTGCTTCATCGTAACTCGCTCTTGCCAATCACTCCCCGGAACGGCGACCGCAAAAAAAGCGCCGCAACGACTCGAAGGAACTCGTCAGCCGCGGTTGAGGACGATATCCCAAACGGCGATCTTGGCCTCCGGCTCCATGTTCTTTTCCGGACCAACGATCTTCGCCACCAGCGCTTCCCGTCGTCGTGTTTCTTTAAACAGGCCATCCTTCTCGTTCAACGGCTCGTTCGGAAAATAGAGTTGCGTGATAATGCGCGTCTGCTTGCCCGTCACGTCGAAGTGGATGTGGGGCGGACGCCACGCGGTCTTGCTGACCGGATAGGCGCCGGGTTTGATGGTCTTGAACCGGTAGCGCCCGTCTTTGTCCGTGGCGATCACGCCAAAGCCCTCGAAATTCGGGTCGAGCGGGGCATCGTGTGTGTCGCCCGGGTGGCGGTATTTGCCCGCCGCGTTGCATTGCCACACTTCCACGCGCGCTCCGCGCACGGGTTCGCCTTTGTGGTCCATCACGCGGCCCGTAACATACAGAAGCTGGCCTTTCGCTCGGCCCGGCTTGCCTTTCACTACGCTCAGATCGGCGTCCTGATCGGTGGGCCGGTCAGCCGGGTAAAACGGACCGATGGTTTGCAGTGGCGTTTGCTGAAGTTGGGCCAGGGCGGGCATGGCCAAAATGAGTTGCCGCCGGGACAGGCGCAGAAGCATAGGTGTGACCAATTGTATTTGCAGTTCCCCCGCTCCGTCAATTTGACGCTACGCTGGAAGACTCATGATCCGAATTCTGGCCTTCTTCCTGGTTGCCTCTTTCCTCTCCGCCCAGAACGCCGAGTATGACCTCGTAGTCTCCGGCGGCCGCGTGATGGATCCCGAAAGTGCGCTCGACATGGTCCGCAACATCGGCGTCCGGGATGGCCAGGTCGCGATCATCACTGACCGTCCGCTGACCGGAAAAATTCAACTCCAGGCCGCGGGACGCGTCGTCGCGCCGGGCTTCATCGATCTCCACGCGCACGGGCAGACCAATCAGGCCAATGAGTACCAGGCCCACGACGGAGTGACCACGGCGCTCGAACTCGAGGTTGGCGTTCCCGCTGTCGGCACGTTCCTGAAGAGCCGCGCTGGCAACTCGATCTTGAACTTCGGCGCAACGGCTTCTCATGGAGCGATGCGCGCCATATCGCTGCGCGAGTTCGCAGCGGAAGCCGCCGGCTGGAAGAACTCCACCCAACGATGGAGCGAAATCTCACAAAAGGCCCGCTACAAATCACTCACCGATCCCGAGGAGTACACGACTCTCGCCGCGACCATGGAGCGCGGCTTGATCGAAGGCGCACTCGGTCTTGGCGTGGCTCACCAGTACTATCCCGGTGCCACCCGCGAAGAGATCTTCCGCGTGTTCCAGATGGCCGAACGCTGGAAGGTCCCCATCTTCACTCACATTCGATCAATGACCGTCGACGCCATGCAGGAGATGATCTCCAACGCCGCGGCCACAGGCACATCGCTTCACATCGTCCACGTCAACTCGATGAGCCTTTCCTCCATCCCCCTCGTGTTGGAAATGATCGACTCCGCACGCAAGCGCGGTCTCGACATCACCACCGAGGCCTATCCTTACACGGCTGCCTCCACTGGAATTCAGTCCACCATCTTCGATGAAGGGTGGCAGGAGCGGCTCGGCATCTCCTATGGAGACGTGCAGTGGGTCGCTACCGGAGAGCGGCTCACCAAAGAGACTTTCGCGACCTACCGGAAACAGGGCGGCTACGTCATCATGCATTTCATGAAGCCGGAGTGGATCGACAAGGCGATGGCCTCCCCATTCGTGATGGTCGCTTCCGACGGCATGCCCTACGCGCCCGGGGCCCATCCGCGCAGCGCCGGCACGTTTTCGCGCCTGCTGGGTTACTACGTTCGCGAGCGCAAAGTGCTTCCGCTGATGCAGGCGCTGGCGAAGGTGACCATCATGCCCGCGCGCCGGCTGGAACCGATCGCTCCGCAGATGAAGAATAAAGGACGGCTGCGCGTTGGCGCCGATGCCGATATTACCGTCTTCGATCCGGATCGCGTGCGCGATACGGCGACTTTCGAGAAAGGTCTTAGCTTCTCCGCCGGCATCGACCATGTCATCGTCAACGGCGTGCCGGTCGTCCGCGACGGCAAGACGGTTCCGAACACGTTTCCGGGTCAGCAGGTGCTCGGCAACTATCGCTCCAGCCGTTGACCGATCCGCGCGCGATAGATCGCGGCGGCGCGGCGGTACCGGTCCAGCAACTCGTCGCGTTGCGCCTCGCCGCCGGAGCGCGCGGCAGTCGTATTCCGAATCAACTCCTCGATCCAGTCCGCGAAGTATTGCGCGTCTTCACTCGCATCGTAACTGCCGTTGACGAAGACGGGACTCGAGTGGGCGAGCCTGACCGTTTCGCTGTTCTTGACGAAGCACCGCGCGGCAAGCCAGCTCAACTTGCGCGTATCGACTGCAAATCGGACGCGCAGCCTGTTTCCGGCGGACGGCGCATTCCACGTGCGGATCACCTTTCCATTTCCGACCAGTTCGAGACGGTCGATAGCCTCGCGGGCGCGCACGTCAATTTGGCCCCGGCCGTTCCGGTCCACTTTGAAGAACAGCATAGGGCCATTGGTGACGAAATGACGGTTGCCTTGGATGGCTCGATACCACCCATCGGCGGTGAAGTCGCCGGTGACCGGTGCATAGATCCGGTTGTAGCCAACCGGGTTCGGCAACACGCCGGACGCCGAGCCCGCGGTAGGCGGTGTTTGGAAGCCCAGGTTCCAATACCGGTAGTTCAGGTCCATGGTGTATGCGGCAAATCCGGCGAACCCCGGATACTTTCGAAGGTCGCGGGGCCGCCCCCAAGCCTCGTTATCGAGCATGCCGTACTGGTTGAAATGGTTGTTCAGGAGCCCGAGCGAGTCGGGTTCGGCGAGCGCCATGACAACAGGCGTTTCCCACCAGATGGGCTTCTCGATTTCAAACCAGGGCAGCGCCTGGCCGGACTTGCGCCACTGGCGAACCTGTTCGATGAAGCGCAGCCCGGGTGGGAACCAGCTTTCGGTCTGGCGCTGGCCGGCCTTGAGCATCGAGGCGAGATCGAGCGGTTGAGGGATGTCGTGAAACATCCACGCCCCGCCGCCACGTTCGTCCTCCGCGTTGAGGACGGAAATGATCCGGCCATTGCTGCGCCGCTCGATGCCGCGCTGGGGTAGTTGTTTGCCTTCCCACAGTGTTCGGCGGTTCCACATGCTGATGGCGACGGTGAAGTCGAGGCCTTCGGCTTCGGCCAGGGCTTCGAGGTCCTGGAGCGGCCGGTGGACGTGCATGTCGCCGGAATACCACCCCAGAGCCTGCATGTCGATCCAGCGCGGAATCCGGAGATTCAGTTCGTTGCGCGTATCCGCACGGACCGTGACGGTTTGTTCGACGCGCTCGAACTCGGGTCCACGCTCGCCGGCGACTCGGTAGGCGCCCGGAGGCACGTCGAGCCGGCACTCGCTCTGAATAATGAAGCTGTGGACGTAGCGCGTTCGTGCTCCCGCCGTCCGGTCGCGAATCGAGTCAGCGGGTTGATGCCACTTCCCGTCGGGGCCTTGGACCTCGAGCCGGGCCCAGACTCCAGGGCCGACCCGAATGCGCAGGTCGGCCCCCGCAGACACCACGGCCGTGCAAAGAAACAGGACGAAGGACCAGGCTCTTGTCACCGCCTTATTCTACTGCCGGGTCCCGCTCCACGCTGGATTAGCGCAGGTCGAAGCGGTCGAGGTTCATCACCTTCGCCCAGGCCTTCGCAAAGTCCTGGACGAACTTCTCTTTCCCGTCGGCCGCGGCGTAGACCTCCGCGATCGTGCGTAGTTCGGAATTCGACCCGATGGCCAGGTCGACCGGCGTTGCCGTCCACTTGGTCTGGCCGGTTTTGCGGTCGCGTCCTTCGTAAACGCCGTCCGTCGCGGACTTGCTCCACTGGGTGGACATGTCGAGCAGGTTCACGAAGAAGTCGTTGCTCAAGGTCCCCGGCCGGCTGGTGAATACGCCGTGCGCGGCTTGTCCGGCATTCGCGTTCAGTGTGCGCATGCCGCCAACCAGAACGGTCATTTCCGGAACGGTCAGCGTCAGCAGACTCGCCCGCTCCACCAGCATCTCGGCGGGCGACAGGCTCTGGCCGCTGCGGTAGTAGGTGCGGAAACCGTCCGCGGCCGGTTCGAGCACGGCGAACGAGTCGACGTCCGTCTGCGCTTGCGATGCGTCCACACGCCCCGGGCTGAAAGGAACCTGCACGGTGTGCCCCGCGCTCTTCGCGGCCTGTTCGATGGCGGCGGTACCACCCAGGACGATCAGGTCGGCGAGCGAAATCTT
>JAEUQD010000452.1 GCA_016789925.1 Bryobacterales bacterium
CTGCCGATTCGTCTCGTGGCGATAGATCAGGTCCTGGTAGGTGCCCAGGTCCACGTCTGTCGTTTCGTCACCCGTATGGAACACCTGCTTGCGGTCGCGAGATTCCGCGGATTGGCGCAGCATGAGGAGAAATTGCAGCAGGCTCGTCTTGCCGGCGCTATTGGAGCCGAAGAACACGGTGATCGGCGCCAGACGGATCTTCCCGGTGTCGCTCCACGCCTTGAAATTCCTAATTGCAAGCTGCGTAAGCATTCGATGCTGTTTCCCTGCGGTGGCGGTGCGGATTGACTTCAGACGGGATTTCTCGCGGTATTGGCCTGTCGGCGGATTGGCGCAAAACTCCTGGCATCATATCCAGTATCTTAAGAAGCCCACAGGCCCGCGAAGCGCGGCGCCATCATCCTTCCGCGTCTACCGCCCGAATCAAAGCCTTGATATAGCCGAGGGTGTAGGAAAACTGGCGGGACCCGTCGCGGTCCACATCGAGGGACGGCACGTGGTCCGGCATGAGCATGCCGTCATAACCCACTTCCTTGTACACACGGAGAGCTTTGAGCATATCCACATCGCCTTCGTCGATATAGGTCTCCTGAAAGTTGCCGAGCCCGCCCCGTATGTTCCGGAAGTGCACGTTGAAGATCTTCTTGCGGGAGCCGAAGTAGCGGATGACGTCCAGGATCTCCTTACCGGGTTCGCGAAGCATCTCCGACACTGTGCCCTGGCAAAAGTTCAATCCGTGGTACGGGCTTTCCTGAATCGTGACGAAGCGCTTCAAGCCTTCCACCGATCCGAGAACTTCGACGACGCCACGCCACCGATGCGGCGGCGGAATGGGACCGTCGAACGGATGGAGCGCCATCTTCACCTTGTACTCCGCGGCCACCGGAATTACACGTTTGAGGAAGTAAGTGATCGTTTCCCACTTGCGATCGGCGTCCATCACGCCGATCTCCGGGATCGGGCCTTCCTCTTTCGCCTTCGCGAGTTGGAGCGTCGAGTACATCGCGCCGGCCCGTCCCGGAGTGGATTCGCTGCGAATCCATCCCAGCACCGTGAAGTTGTATTTCAACGCCGGAATACCCGCCCGGCCCGCGTTACGAATCATCTCGCAGAGCGAGTCGATCTCACGGTCGCGTTCGGGCGACTTGCCGAGCAACACCGCCTTGTAGGGAGACGACGCCAGCGGAACGCTCGATAACGGCAGCGGCAACATGTCGAGCCTGATCCCATACGACTCGACGCGCTCGCGCACCTTGCTCAACGATTCCACCGACCACTCCGGGCCGGGCGTCATCGAAGGCTCGCTCCCGCAAATGTGATTCACGCCGAGCGCGCTCATCAGCTTCAACCCCTCGGCCGCCTTCGGACCGCTGGTCGGCACATGCTGCGTGCCCACCTTCATGAGTGCCCGCTTCCTCGGAGCCTGCGCCGCGCTTGCCGGAACCGCCGCCAGCGCGATCGCGCCTTGCAGCACTCGCCGTCTGTCAGTTGCCATATTCATTCACCTCTTGCCGAACGCCAGCCTGACCGCCAGGGTCCGGTGGACGTTCTCCTTGGTATTCTGCCGGAACTCACCGAAAACGTAGAGCCACTCGCCGCTCGACAGGCGCAGAAACTGCCCGTTCATCGCGTTGTAGTGGTTATCGAAGAGCCGCCCGTCGGGTCCCTTTTCGAGAATGTGTTCAGTGCGCCAGGTCTTGCCGCGATCGAAACTGCGAGCCAGATGCAGGCCGAAGGCGTTCGGATCGGCGAGCTTGTAGAGCGTTCGCGAATAAGGAATCCGCGACGCCGTCAGCAGCGATCCATCGGGCAGTGTGATCCCCGCCGAGGGCGCGCCCGTGCCCGCCAGGTTCGTCGCCTCGGGCTTCGACCACGTCTCGCCCCGATCGTTCGATTCGGCGCGGAAGTACCACGTGTCGCGCGGACTCTCCACCAGCCTTCCGAGCTTGGCCCGGGCGCGCAGCAGCGACACCAATCGTCCGCCCGGCAGTTCGAACAGCGTCTGCTCATTGAATCCCACCGGCATCTCCGGATCGTCGCGGAAACTGTTGTCCACCGGCGGGCCAACCGGCCGGTATCGCCACGTCAACCCGTCATCGTCACTGAGCAGTACGCCCGCCTGCCAGTTCTCGCCCTGCCTCGCCGCGCCCCATACCGTCACCACGATCCGGCCACTATCGAGAATCAGTCCCGGAGCGGGAAACTGTTCGCCCAGGAACGTGCCGGACTCGTGGCTCTTCAACTCGAACTTCGACGCACCCTTCGTCATCCGCCCGATCAGGAACTCGCCCGGACGCCAGCGCACGTCTTGTTTATAGTTCCCTTCGCGAACCGCTCGCCGTGTACGGAATCCTACGGCGAGCAACGTGCCCTTGCGAGTGGGACCGAACGGTGAGAGTCCGATGAATTCACGCGGATCGCCGGTGAACACCTCGGTCATCCAGGGTTTCGGCTCGGTCCAGGTGCGGCCGTCGTCGTTCGATTCGGCAATGCTCGGGCGCAATCCGGCAGCCGCGTCCGAAGCCTTTTGAAAGACGTGCAGCAGCTTGCCGTTCCACCGTGCGACGGTCCCGGCACTCGACGGGAATCCCTTCGCCTGTGCGTCGAAAAGGACGGAGAAGCTGGTGATGCGTACGGGTTCGGGCGCGGCGGCGGAGCCGAGTCCAGCGATCAGTAACAGACAGGAGAATCTCATTCTTGGCGTCGCGAACGGTGAGCGGAAGTTGGGCCGCGTGACCTCTGCAATGATACACCGAGCGGATCCTTCCCCTGCTTACTCAGGTCTCCTTCGAAAGGCACTGCCTCAGGGCGTCGCGCACAACGGCTTCGCTTTTCCACGGATCGCACCACATCCAGGTCTTGATCGAACGCTTCCGCCGGTCGAAGCCTTCCCGCGTCGCAGTCACAGTAGGGATGTAGCCCGCCGCGCCGTCACCATAGCCGGCAGCCAGGACGAACTGATCGGGCCGCAGTGCCTGCGCCCAAAGCTGAAACTGCACGAACGTCTCGCCCGGCAACAGGAGTAGTTTGCCGTGCCCGAAATCCACAACTGGCACATCGAGCGGACGCCCGCCCCAGCTCAGACCCATCGCGTTCAGCGCCTTCGTGGAAAACGGTATAGCCGGCTCGGCTATCTCGCGCATGAAGTCTTCCGTCGTGAACCCTCGTTCGTTGCGCGGCGGCACAGGCAGCGGGACCGTCCGCGCGGCGACTTGTTCCAGACGGGAGCGCTGTGTCACCTTCCAGGCGGCCTCCATCCCCGCGAACAGACGCTGGCCTAGGACAGGCCGGTGACGCAGATCGCCATCCGTGTACTT
>JAEUQD010000458.1 GCA_016789925.1 Bryobacterales bacterium
ACCATCGCGTCGTAGCCGAACGGTCCGTCGGCGTCGCGCGCGAGGATCGCGCCGTCGCCCCAGAACGCTTTCACCGCGTCCGCATACCGCTTTCCGTCGCGCCCCTCCGCCCGTTCCACCATGTGACAGATGCCGGCCGACAGCAATTCCAGTGGAGTTTCAAACGCATTCCGCCTCTTGGGGATGCCTCCGGCGACACCCCGATCGGCAATCGCCTTGATTTCCTCGTAAGTGCCCCGAAGCGGTCCCGTCGCGCGCGCGGCCAACGTCCGCGCCGGCCCCACAAGAATCCGCGGGTGCTCTCTGAGTTCATAGGCGCCCGCAAGGCTGCAAAACAGGCCCATCAGCACGCCTGCGAAAGCCAATCGTTTCGACATGGACTCCTCGCTTTCAGCCACGAAGATACCATGCGTCGAAGCGTCTGGCTCTCCGAACCCGCACGCGATCAGGATCGCGGGCTGCACCGCCGGAACACGATTGCCATTACTCCCAAACCGGATAGCAATGACCCGAATCCCGCCGGTTCCGGAGTCTCCGTCACAATCGCGTTCGCCAAGGAACGTTCCTCGGAATCCAACACCAGGATTTCCAGTTGCAGCCGCATGTAACGGGATGGCGCCACGTCCGACTCGGTACCCGAGATGCCCAGATAAGAAGCCCACTCGAACGAAAAGGGCTCACCAAACTGAACTGGATAGAGCTGCGACGTGAACGAAACGGACTGCGGCTGAAACACGTAAGGATAAACTACTGTCAATTCCTCGGGAAACAGTCCGTGGCGCAACCGGAAGTATGAGCCCAGGTTATCGGAGGCAGTAGAAGCGTCACCGCTCACCTGGTACTGAACAAAACCCGAACCGTTTGGACCCGTAATGACAAATTCTGTTTGTACCCTCGCGTCTGCTCTAACAGAAAAACAACAATTCTTGAAACCGGTAACAGACGATTCCAGGTCGATATCATACAGCGAAGGTGTCGCCGAGGCGCTCCCGGCAAACGGCCGAATCTGGCCCTGCATGAAATGGAACGCGGTACCCGCAACGGAGCAGGCGGCGGGAACGCTCGAATTCGCGCAGGAAGACGTGCCCGAAGTCAAGGGACCAGCCCCGATATCGACAGAAACAGAGCTCGTGAGCATAGCGGCTTGTGCGCTGGCTGCTAAGTACAGTACTGCTAGGCATAGCGCCACGTTGGACATCCTGCCTTCAATAGCAAGAGAGACCACAATTCCTCCTTAGTCGCTCAACTATACGCCTGCCCTCCCGCGAATTCAACGGGGTGAATCATGCCATCCAGAATGTCACCGTAGAGAGGACGGTTGGGCCAAATAAGATCTTGACGCAGGCGGGCGAGATTCGTTGCAAAGCGGACATAGCGGAGAAGCTATCGGGATTGCTGGCGGCGCAGCCGGAACACAAAACCCATCACTCCCAAACCGGACACTAACAGCCCGAATCCCGCCGGCTCCGGAGTCTCCATGAGCCTCGCGTTCGCAAGGGCATTCTCCTGGGCATCCAGCACCAGGATCTCCAGTCCAAGCCGCAGGTACCTTTCCCTGGCCTGATCTGCTCCTGAGCCCCAGACATCCATCCTCGTGGCCCAACTGAATGCAAAGGGCTCTCCAAACTGAACCGGATACAACTGGGATGTCAGTGAAACGGCCTGTGGTAGCGCCCAAGGATAGATCAACTCAATTTCCGCCGGCAACCCTCCGTGGCGCACCCGAATGAACGAAGCGCCTCCGTTGTCTGAACCTACCGACGCATCGCCGCTTACCACGTATTGAACAAAGCCTGAACCCGTGACGCCAGTGATCACAAACTCCGTGGCAACCTCAGCATCCGCCCGGGCATGCAGATTGTTCGTGAAACCGGTGATCGACGCCGCGTGGTCGATGGCATACAACGAAGGAATCGCCGAGGCGCTTCCCTGGATCGCAACTGGCTGATCGAAGTTATTTAGTACCATCCCCGAAAACGAGCAAGCCGCGGGAACACTCGCATCGGAGCAGGAATTCGTGCCGGAAACCAATCGGAGCACGCCAGTGGACGCGGACACCGAACTGGTGAGCATGGCCGCTTGTGCGCTGCTCACCAAGCACAGAACGATAATCGAGAGCACGACTTTCATTTTCAGATTTCTGGATATGGAAATCATTTTTTTTCTTCCTCCTTATTGGCTCGACTATACGCCTTTCCCCCAACCCGATTCAAGGGGTGTTATTGGACCTCCCGCTCACCAATAATTCGGAGAGTGCGACGCAAGCTCAAGAGCATCATCCGTGCGGTCTGGATCACATTTCCCGTCAGGCGCGGCAAGCGGCCGTGCAGGCGGAACTCGACAAAGCACTCGAACGGGCGCCCGCCCCGAAGTAGCTGGGGGCGGGCACCTCTCCTATCCCAGCGGCGGCGCCTGCCGGTTCCCCAGCGCGGCCGTCCCCAGCAACCCTCCGAGGCCCATCGTCTCCACCGCGCTCGACGGTACAATCACCATCGATCCCTTCTCCTTGATCGCCTCGTAGAGCATATTCATCGCGCGCAGATGCAGCGCCACCGGACTGCCTTCATACACCCTGGCCGCCTCCGCGAACTTGCCCGAAATCTCTGTTTCCGCCGTACCTAAGATGATGCGCGCCTGCCGTTCGCGCTCGGCCTGCGCCTGCCGCGACATCGCGTCTTCCAGTTCCCGCGGAATCTTCACGTCCCGAATCTCCACCGACTGCACTGTGATGCCCCACGGGTTCGTCTTCTCGTCCAGGATCTTCTGCAACTCCCGGCCCAGCTTTTCCCGCTCCGCCAGCATCTCCGCCAATTCGTGCTTCCCGATCGATTCGCGAAGCGCCGTCTGCGCGCCCAGCGTGATCGCTTCATGGAAGTCCTGGACCTCCAGCACGCACTTCTCGGCGTCCCAAACCACCCAGAACACGATCGCGTCCACATTCACAGGCACCGTGTCGCGCGTCAACGCCGACTCGGCTGTTACGTCCGTCACGCGCACCCGCTGGTCCACCATCCGGCTCACTTCATCCACCACCGGGATCACATGAAACAGCCCCGGACCCCGCAGCCCGCGATACTTGCCCAGCCGCAACACGACCGCCTTTTCCCACTGCTGCGCCACCCGCAGCGCAAACAGCAGATACATGCCCAGCAATCCTCCTGCGATAACGCCCGCGGGCGATTGCGTCACCCCGGTGACAACCCCACCTGCCAGCAGACAGACTGCCAGCGCGAATCCCGACACCGGTGACATACCCGGGAGCCCAACCCGTTCTCCCGTTCGTTTCTTCATCATGGACATTAACATCGTATTTTTCCTCCTCGCAAAGCCTTCATCGAGTTGCTGGATCCCGCGGCCTTTCGGCCAGGAGCGCCATCAGCATCTCGATCAACTCTTCCAGCGTGTATCCCTCGGCTCCCGCACGGGCGACAATCTCGCTCACCATCTGGTTCAACCGCCGCTGCCGCTCCATCTCGTCCGGCTTCGGCTGGCTCGTCGAAATGAACGTGCCCGTCCCCTGCTGTGTCGTCAACACGCCACGAATCTCCAATTCCTTATAAGCCCGAACCACCGTGTTCGGATTGATCGCCAGATCCACCGCCACCTGCCGTACCGTCGGTAGCCGGTCGCCCGGCCCGAGAATGCCTGCGGCAATCGCGCCCAACACCTGGTCGATCAACTGACGGTAGACGGGGACGCCGCTGCGGAGGTCGAGGCGGAAGCCGAATTGTTGCGGTGTTTCAGCCATCTCAAAATCTAGTGTACTAGTTTTATAATACATGTCAAGAGAAAAAACTTGACCCTAGCTTTTTCAATTGCTTGCGAAACGAATTCCCTAGATCTCCACCCGATCCATCGCCAAAAACTCGCGAATGTGCGGATGGTCCGCCTGTTCCAACTCCGACACCGCGCCAAAGTAGATCACCCGGCCGTCGTGCAGAAACACCACGCGATCGGCTACCAGGCGCATCAGGTCCAGGTCATGCGTCACCACCACCGAGGTCAGGTGAAGTTGCCGTTTCAAGCGCAACATCAACCGGCCCAGGTGATCACACATGATGGGGTCCACCATGGTGGTCGGCTCGTCATACAGGATGCACTCGGGCTGCGCGGCCAGCGCTCGCGCGATGGCCACGGCCCGTTTGTATCCTGTCGACAGGTCGGTGGGGTAGGCATCATAGTACTCGCCCAAATCCACCAGGTCGAGCAACCCGCGGACGATGGTTTCGCGGTTGTCGGCATCATAGTCGTCACGGAGTTCCAGCGAAAACATGATGTTTTCCGCAACGGTTAGCGAATCAAACAACGCCCCGGACTGAAACACCATGGTCACCTTCTTCCGGATCCGCCGGTATTCCCGCTCCGGCGCGTGCGTGACATCCGTGTGCGCCACGATCACCCGCCCGGAATCGGCGCGCAGAAACCCCATGATGTGCCCCAGCGATACCGACTTGCCCACGCCCGACCGTCCGATGATCGCCACCGTCTCTCCCGGACGAACGTGAAAACTCACATCGACTAAAACGGGCCTGTCGAACGTCTTACAGACGTTGCGAAATTCGATGTAGTAGGGAAAGGACTCAACCACGCTCAGACCCCCGAAAGGTCAACCAGTCCTGCGGAGTGTTGAGGTTGACCACTTCTTCTTGACTTTCTAGCTGATAATGAACAACTTGCAACTCATCGAGCACTCTAGAAACCCGGCGAATTCCCAGGGCAAGAGCACGCCTGACGGCCGGCAGGCAACTGGTCCGGTAGACCGCGCACAGCGGCTCCCGGCGCCCCCCAGGCGAGACCGCCACCACACAATCGGCTGGCGTCTCCCGCGCGGCGGCCACCAGCCGTCCGACCAGATCCGCGGTCAGGTTGGGCATATCGCAGGCCACCACCACGTTCCAGTCCGCCCGCCCCAGATCGAGCGCGGCCTCGATGCCGCCCAGGGGCCCGTTGCCCGGCCGAAGGTCCGGTATGATCTCAAATCCCAATTCGCCATAGACCTCGGGCGGACCAATGATTGTGACTCCGCCGCAGGCCTCCGCCACCCTCTCCGCCACCGCCTGGAGCAGCGGGCGGTCGTCGAGACGGAGCAGGGCCTTGTCCTGTCCCATCCTGGACGATCGGCCTCCGGCCAGAACGAAGCCATGCACGGCCATAGCGGCACTGTACCACGCCGACAGTGTGAGACACTAAACACTGCGTTTCCAGTAACAAAGGAGTTGGAATCTCAACCTTGTGTAGGTATAATCGAGGAAAACAAAAGAATGGACGGATGTTTTAGCTTCGGGTGGTCTCGCCGCAAACTCCGCGGTTTCGGCCTCGCCGTCTGGCTGGCCGGCGCCGTTCCGGTTCTGGCTCTCGATGCCAGTACCGAAGCCGTCACGTCCATTGTTCGTGTCGATCAACGATCCGGCCGCCTCATCCGTCGCGTCCACGTTCCGGAGAAAGTGATTACGGCCAAACTCGTCGAAGCTCAAACCGCATTGCCCGCCGGAACCGAACCCGCAAAGCCGGGGACCAAAGTGGATGCGATCGTCGAGCAGGTTTCCGGAATGTACAACGTCGATCCGTTGCTCGTGCATGCCATCATTCACGTGGAAAGCCGCTATAACCCGTTCGCCATTTCCCCGAAGGGCGCCGAAGGGCTCATGCAGTTGATCCCAGCCACCGCCCGGCGCATGGGAGTCGGCAACGCCTTCGATTCCCGCCAGAACATCGAAGGCGGCATCAAGTATTTACAGCAATTACAAACTCGCTTTGACGATCTGCGGCTGGTACTGGCTGCCTACAACGCCGGCGAAAACGCGGTAGCCCGTTGGGGAGGCATTCCCCCATACGCCGAAACACAGGAGTATGTTTATAAAGTGGGTCGGCGCTATGGAGAACTAAGACGATCGAGCAAACAGACGACAGCCCGGGCCCCGGCGCTTCCGAAACCCGCCGAACCGGCGCATCGACCCTTGGAATCCTTTGTTGACGATGAAGGACGGTTGCACTTGAGAACGAGGTGAACAATACTATGGCTTCCTTTCGCGCACGAGTGAATCTCGGCGTCTCCCCCGGTCAGGCAGCCTTATTGCTCTGTTTAGCGGCATCCCCTCTCTGGGGACAGTCCGCCTCTGTCTTGCGCGAGGTCCGCTACTGGACCCAGGGTGATGTCACGCGCGTTGCCCTCGAAACCTCCGCGGAAGTGGAGTTTACCGAAGGCCGTCTCCAGAACCCGGAGCGGGTGTTTGTCGACCTCGTCGACACTCGCCCGAATCGCGAATTCCGCGGACTCGCCTACAGCATTCCGGTCGACGACGCCCGCGTCAAGCAGGTCCGCGTCGCACTCAATACCAGGGGCACCACGCGTGTTGTCGTGGACTTGGCCGTCGTGGCCGACTTCAACGTCAGCCGGCTCAGCGCCCCCGACCGGATTGTCATCGAAGTTCGCTCGCGCGGCGTGAAGCCTACTCCGTCCCCCACCGTTGTCCCGGAACCCGATGTCACCCAGAAGCGCGTCCGGCCCTTTGTTCCGCCTTCGCGCCCGGTGACCGTGCAAGCCGCTCCTCCGCTGTTTGCCGATCCCGATTCAGTGCCGTCGCTTTCCGGCGCTGCCCCCAGCAGGCTTTCCCCAACACCGCCGAGCGCCGTGACCGAAGGAACGCGCGTCCCCACTTCTCCCGCACGCCCCGCCACCGCTACCGTCCGGCCGCCCGCTCCTCCGCGCCGGGACGAAGAGGAAGTCACACCCGCGCCCGCTCAACGGGACCGTCTCGGCAACCGCTCCCTCACCCGGACTCTCGGCCTCAAGCTGAACCGCATCGTCATCGATCCCGGCCACGGCGGTCACGACCATGGCACCACCAGCAAATCCGGCGTCGTCGAGAAGGAAATCGTCCTCGACGTGGCCCAGCGCCTCGGCACGCTTATTCGTGAGCAGTTGGGCGCCGAAGTCGTTTTTACCCGTAGCGACGACACCTACGTTCCGCTCGAGCGCCGCACTCAGATCGCCAACGACAAGCGTGCCGATCTTTTCCTCTCGATTCACGCCAACTCGTCTCCTTACCCCTCCATCGGCGGTGTCGAGACCTATTATTTGAGTCTTTCGGCGCCTCGCGAGGATTTGGAGACCGCGGCGCGCGAAAACGCCGGCGCGCAGCGTTCCATTGGCGAACTGAACGAGGTGGTCCGCAAGATCGCCCTCGCCGATAAGGTCGATGAGTCCCGCGAGTTTGCCGCCCGGATTCAAAGCTCGACGCATGAGCTCGCCGCCAAAGCGGCCGGCCGCCAGATGCGAAACCGCGGTGTGAAGAAGGCCCCCTTCGTCGTCCTGATCGGCGCCGAAATGCCCTCGGTACTTACTGAGATCGGCTTTCTCACCAACCCTCGCGAAGAGTCCCTGCTCGGCAAAGGCGAGCACCGCCAGAAGGTCGCCGACGCCTTATTTAAGGGCATTGTGCAGTATGGACAGTCGCTGAGCCACTTCCGCGTCGCCCGCCGCACCGACGATTAGCCCGCGCGGCTGACCGTCTCCACGTACGGAACCAGCACACAGCGGTCGCGCCCCGCCTGCTTGGCTTGATAGAGCCCTTCGTCCGCGATTCGAATCACCGCTTCCGCGTCCGCTTCCTGGCCGCGCGGCAGCGACATCACCCCAAAGCTTGTCGTCACCCGTACCGACGCCCCCGGTAACTCCACCGGGTCCTGCCGCACCGCCTCCCGCATCCGCTCCGCCGTCTGCAACGCCGCTTGTTCATCGCAACCCGGCATGATCAGAAGAAATTCCTCGCCTCCATAACGGCCGACAGCGTCATAAGGGCGGCTGGAAGCCAGAAAGCGCCGGGCGATTTCCTGCAACACCGCGTCGCCGGACACATGACCATAGGTGTCGTTCACGAGTTTGAAACGATCGATGTCCGCCATCAGGATGCCCAGCGGAATGTTCTCGCGGAACGATCGGGCCAGTTCCCTGGCCAGAATCTCGTTGATGGCGTGACGGTTCCAGAGTTTGGTCAACGCATCGCGCGTGGCTTGCTCCCGCAGCAGTTCCTGCACGTGCAGCAACTCCTGCTGGAGTTGGATGATCCTTCGCCCTGGCCCCAGCCTGACCTTCAGTTCGTTTGTATCAAACGGCTTGACCAGGTAGTCGTCCGCCCCCGCCTCCATCCCCGCAATCAGGTCCGCTTTGTCGTTTCTCGCGGTGAGCAGAATCAGGTAGGTGTACTGCGGACAAGCCTTCTCCCGCACGAGCCGGCATACCTCGGGCCCGCTCAGTCCGGGCATCATCCAGTCGAGAATCGCCAGCCTCGGGGCGTCGGCCTGATCCAGGATCTCCCACGCTCTGGTTCCGTCCTGAACCGAGATGACCTGATAGCCCCACCGTTCCAGAACCGACTCCAGAAGCCGCCGGGAAATGGCGCTATCGTCCGCAACGAGGATCTTCCAGCTTGTTTCCGGCTCCACCGGAACATGATCCGATTCAGACATTCAGTGCCCAATCCGGA
This sequence comes from Bryobacterales bacterium, assembly GCA_016789925.1. GTDB lineage: Bacteria > Acidobacteriota > Terriglobia > Bryobacterales > Bryobacteraceae > JADLDI01. The sequence continues at coordinate 8,487 of JAEUQD010000458.1, forward strand.
ACCCCGCCAGGCCCCCCAACCAACCCTGGATCCGTTACCATAACGTTGCAGTACCTTGCCGGAGATTATATCGAACTACCGGCAGTTGAATCCACGACCCGGTGCCTGTCACTATACTGCGAAGAGAACTTTCAATGCGGATACTCTTCCTCTTTTCTCTGACTGGCCTCCTTTTCTCCCAGATCCAGCTTGTTCCTTATCCCCAGAAGATCGTCACCCGGTATCAGTTCAATGACCCACGCCTCCCACAGGGAGTCATGACCGGCCATGACCTCGAAATCGCCGGCGCCGGGGTCACCTGGAAGACCGCCCGCCGCGGCCTGGTTCGCGAAGAACCCGCCCGGCCTCCGCGCCAGTACTTCAACGGGCGACGGTACCTGCTTGACGATGACGTGCAACACATCCAGTGGGATGCCGAGCGCACCGGCGTCTGGGTGCGCACCAGGTCCGGCGTCACTCATATTGCCATGACGCCCATGACCCTCGAGGAAAAGGCCCGTTACTTCGAACAACGCCTCCGCGCCCGCCACGACCGCCACGGCTACATCGCCGATTCCGCCCTACGCATCCCCGGCGACGTCTCCTCCAATCAGACCCACACCAACGATAACGACGGCCTCTGGACCGCGATCTACGTCGGGGCTCAAGCGTTCCGCTACGCCGTCACCAAAGACCCCGACGCCATGGCCCGCGGCAAGCGCGCCATGGAGGCCATGCTGTTCCTGGAACAGGTCACCGGACGGTCCGGTCTGCCCGCCCGCTCGCATATCACCCGCTCGGAGAACCGCGGAGACGGTGGCGTCTGGCACTGGACTCCCGATGGGCAGATCGAGTGGAAGGCCGACACCAGTTCCGATGAGATCGTCGGTCATTTCTATGCCTTTGCCCTCGCCTGGGATCTGCTCCCCGATCCCACCCTGCGCCCCCGCGTCGCCGCAACCGCCCGCCGGATGATGGACCACATCGCCGCCAACGGCTGGAACCTGATCGACGTCCACGGCCAGCCCACCTACTGGGGCCGCTGGTCGCCCGAATACTTCGCCACGCCCCGCGGCCGGGCCGACAGCCCGCTCAACGCCCTCGAACTCCTCAGTTTCCTGAAGGTCGCTCACCACATCACCGGCGAATCCCGCTACCAGCGCCTTTACGAAGAAGTGGCCTGGAAGATGGGCTATGCGGAGATCTGCGCGCAGCTCAATCAGCGCCGCCACACCATCAACTATTCGGATGAGGAATTGGCCATGCTGCCTTTCTACCTCCTCTTCCGCTACGAACGCGACCCCAAACTCCGCGCGGTCTACGAGCGCGCGCTCGACCAGTGGTGGGAGAACATCCAGCGCGAACACAATCCCCTCTGGACTTTCATCTACCAGACCGCCAAGCCGCGCGCCAAGACCGACCTGAACGCGGCGGTCGAAACCCTCTACCGGATTCCCATGGACCTCATTGCCTGGCGCGTCGAGAATAGCTGGCGCGACGACATCCAGTGGGCCGGCGCCCCGGACCGCTTCAACCGCCGCGAGGCGGCCACCTGGCTGCCGCCCGACGAACGGCCCGTCATGAAGTGGAACGGAAACCCTTTTATCGTGGACGGAGGCAACGACGGCCGCCGGGAGGACGACGGGGCTTTTTTCCTGCTTCCCTACTGGATGGGACGCTACGAGAAGCTGATTGTTGAGAAAATATTGACTCCTTGATCCCTGATACTGTTTTGTGTCACTATTTTTTGAGATAATGAACTCGTTAACTCGCGGGCGGTCCAACGGGTTACGAGCTTGACACACACCAGGGGAGCAGCAGCACAATGATCTACTCACGTTCAGCCGAATACGCTATTCGCGCCTTCGTTTACCTCGCGCAGGTAGAGGAAAATAAGTTCGTCATGGCCCGGCAGATTGCCGCCGACACGGACATTCCCGGCCACTTCCTGGCCAAAATCCTTCAACAGCTCGCCAGGAAAGCCTTCCTGCGGTCGAGCAAAGGCCCAACTGGCGGCTTCTGCCTCCGGAAGAAGGCCAATGAGGTGTCCCTGTTCGACGTCATCGAAGCCGTCGACGGCACCACCGACTACGAGCGCTGCATCGGCGGCCAGGCCGAATGTAACGACAACGCACCATGCGGTCTCCACGACAGCTGGAAGAAGCTGCGCTCCGATATCGTAAAGTATTTAGAGGAGACTTCGATCTTGGATGTCGCTCAGTCGATGGACCAAAAGGTCAAAGCCCTTTCGCGTGTGAAGAAGCGCAAGACGACGGCCAAGAAGTAGCCGCCAGTCACATAAAGGAGTAGCGATTTAGTGAGCAATATCGTGGCGCCCCAGAGTTCTGTCTTGGTGCCCATGGTCGTCGAGCAGACTTCGCGCGGAGAACGCGCGTTTGATATTTACTCGCGCCTGCTCAAGGAAAACATCATTTTCCTTGGCACGCCGATCGACGACCAGGTGGCGAATCTGATCATCGCGCAGATGCTATTTCTGTCGGCCGAGGATCCGGAGAAAGACATCTCGCTCTATATCAACTCCCCGGGCGGCTCCATTACCGCCGGCCTGGCCATCCTCGATACCATGAACCTCATCGAGCCCGACATCACCACCTACTGTGTGGGTCAGGCAGCCTCCATGGCGGCCGTCCTGCTGGCGTGCGGCACCAAGGGCAAGCGGTTTGCCCTCCCCCACGCCCGTATCCTGATCCATCAGCCTTCGATGAGCGGCTTGGCAGGGCAGGCATCCGATATCGATATCTATGCGAAGGAGATTCTCCGGATGCGTGAGGTATTGAATCAGATCCTGGCCAATGCCGCCGGTCAGCCGGTCGAGCGTATTGCCCGCGACGTCGATCGCGACTACATCATGGAGGCCGACCAAGCCCTCGAGTACGGAATTATCGACCGCGTCGTCTCCAGCCGCGAGCCGCAGAAATAGTCAGACGAACGAACAAATCGTTAGGCCGGGCTCCATCGGGGTCCGGCCGTTTTCTATTTCAGGCGCTCAAACTGACAAACCGCCGGTAGGGCGCTGTCCATTCGGCCGGCGATTTCGGTTGGTAGACCTCCACCGGAAACGACTCACGCACCACGGCCCGAATCCGGTCCAGCCCCAACACCAGGCCCGCGCCCATCGCCTGCGTCAGAATATTTCCGGCTGCCGTAGCCTCCGACGGCCCCGCCAGCACCGTCCGGTTCGTGCAGTCGGCCACAAACTGGTTCAGCAGGACGTTGCGCGAGCCGCCGCCGACGATATGAATGCGCTCAATCCGCCGGTCCGAGAGTTCCTCCAGGTTCTCCAGCACCTGCCGGTAGCGGAGCGCCAGGCTCTCCAGAACCACCCGGCAGACCACTCCCGGCTCGCCCGGCGCCTTCTGTCCGCGCTCCGCACACCACGCGGCGATCCGCTCCGGCATGTGCCCGGGCTCGAGAAACTGGTCGGGGTCGATCACCGCAAAAAACGGCGGCGCATCCGCGGCCAGCCGTGTCAATTCGTCATACGAGAATTCCCTGCCCTGCCTCGCCCACTCTCTCCGGCACTCCTGCAGCGGCCACAGACCCATGATGTTCTTCAGCAGCCGGACCCGCCCTTCCACCCCAATCTCATTCGTGAAGTTGAGTTCCAGCGCTCGTTCGTTGATAACCGGCTCGTCCAGTTCAACGCCCATCAACGACCATGTGCCCGACGAGATATAGCACCAGCCGTGGTCGGAGGCTGCCGGCACCGCCGCCACTGCGCTCGCCGTGTCGTGCGAAGCCGTCGCAAAAACCGTTGTTCCACCGTCGAGTCCCGTTTGGTCCGCGACATAAGGCAGAATCGGACCCAGCCGCGTGCCGGCCGGAACAATCTCGGGCAACAGGCCGGGATCCAGGCGCAGCGCCGCCAGCAGTTCGCGAGCCCAATCGCCCCGCAGCGGCCCATAGAACTGCGACGTGCTGGCAATCGTCAACTCCGCTTTCTTCACTCCCGTCAGAAAGTAGTGGAACAGATCCGGCATGAACAGCAGCGTGCGCGCGGACTGCAGCGCGGGCGACCACGCCAGTTTCAGCGCATGCCATTGGTACAGGCTGTTCAACTGCATGAACTGCACCCCGGTCTGCGCGAAGATCTCTTCCCGCGACACCACCGAAAACGTGCGCTCCAGCATGCCGTTGTTGCGCGCATCCCGGTAGTGCCGCGGATTGTCCACCAGCGCTCCATCCGCACCCAGCAGCGCAAAATCCACGCCCCAAGTATCCACCCCGATCCCCTCGATGGGGATGCGCCGCTCACGCCCGGCCACAGCCAGCCCCGTCAGGATCTCATGCCACAACCGCAACGTGTCCCAATACAGCCCGGTCGGTAGCGCCACCGGCTGATTCGGAAACCGGTGCAGCGGCTCCAGCGAAAGTCGCCCCCCGTCCAGCACTCCGAGAATTACGCGGCCGCTTTCGGCCCCCAGGTCGACTGCAAGAAAATGATCCGGCATGAATACCCTAGAATTCAATCACCACTTTACCGACTCCATCCCGGTAGTTCGATAACAGTTCAAACCCTTCCGCCGTGTGCTCCAGTGGCATCCGGTGCGTGATCAGCACATCCGGAATCTTGCCGGCCAACACCAGATCCAACGCTTCGTGCCCTTTCAGATTCGATCGCTTCACGGTCTGAATCCGAAGTTCCTTGGCCATTGCCGTGTGGATATCGATCGTCAGCACATGCTCGGTTGGCAGCCCGATCAGGACAAACTGGCCCGAAGATCGCGCGATCGCCAGGCCCGCGTTAATCGTCTCGAGGGCGCCCGCCGCGTCCAGCACGATATCGGCCCCGCGTCCGCGCGTCGCGTCCAGCACCACTTCCGTCAAGTTCTCCTGCCGCGTGTTGATGCACGTGAGCGTCTGATCCACCTGGCGTCCGATCCGCAACCGGTGGGCCACACGGTCGGCCAGAAAGATCTGGCTCGCGCCGCGT
>JAEUQD010000467.1 GCA_016789925.1 Bryobacterales bacterium
GCGCAGGTGGTGATCCGCGGCGAGTTTGGCGACGCGCAGGCTTTCGGTGATGCCGCCGCAGCGGCAGACATCAGGCTGGACGATGTCGACCACGTTGCCGTCGATGAGTTCACGGAATCCCTGGAACCCGAATTCGTTCTCGCCGGCGGCCAGGGGAATGCCGTTCAGGTAGGGGCGGAGGCGGCGGAAGTCGTCGGGATTCTCAGGGAGGAAGGGTTCTTCGAGCCAAAAGATGCCGGCCTCGTGGAACTCGGGGGCGAGGCGAACGGCCTGGTCAAACGGGTAGCGTGCGTTGCCGTCGATCATCAGGCGATGGGCGGGACCGATGGCGTCGCGGACCGCGCGCAGCGCTGCCGAGTCGTAGGCGTAGCTGCGCGCCAGTCGCATCTTCATCGCACGAAAGCCGCGGGCCAGATGACGTTGCGCTTCGTCGGCGAGGAGCGCGGGGTCGGGCTTCCAAAGCAGTCCGCTGGCATAGGCAGAGACGCGCGGGCGAGGCTCGCCCAGCAACTGGCTGACGGGCTTTTGCGCCGCCTTACCACGAATGTCCCAGAGGGCGGTGTCGATGCCGCCGAGCGTAGAAACGGCCACGCCTTTCCGCCCGTACCAGCGGGTGACGCTGTAGGCGCGCTGCCAGATGGTCTCGGTGTCGAGGGGGTCTTGCCCGAGCAGCAGTGGCCGGAGTTGTCCTTCGACGATCAGGCGCACGAGTTCGGGATGGGAATAGACTGAGCCGATCCCGCTGAGGCCCTCGTCGGTGTCGACCCGGATGAGCGTCGTGAGCCTGGCGTTGCAGCGGCCTCCGGCAAAGTCAAACTCCGAACCGGGCGGGTATTCGAAGCGGAGCGTGGTCGCGGTGATGTCGCGGATGCGCATGAGGAGATATTCTATGTCAGGCGGACTATGCGAAGCTTATTTTTCATTGCGATGTCGATTGCATGGTTGGGCGAAGAGGTTTGGGGCCAGAGCGGCGCGGGTCAACCGACGTGGCGTCCCATCGTCATGGGGAAGAACGGAATGGTGGCCGCGGAGCATCCGCAGCAGGCGCTGGCCGGGGTGCGGGTGCTGCAGAACGGCGGCAATGCCGTGGACGCGGCGGTGGCCGTGTTCTATATGACGGCGGTCACTGAGCCGAGCGAGGCGGGCCTGGGCGGCGACGGATTCGCCTTGGTTTATCTGAAGAGCCTGGGGAAGGTGATCGCCGTGAATGGCAGCGGCGGCGCTCCGAAGCTGGCCACGCGCGAGTTCTATCAGGCGAAGGTGGGGTCGGTTCCGGCGGATGGTCCCTATTCGACGATGGTGCCGGGCGCGGTGGGCGGGTTCGACCTGTTGCTGAAGAAGTACGGGACACAGAACTATAAGGCGCTGGTTGCCGACGCGATGGCAGTGGCCGAGGGGGGCTATGCGGTGAGCGCGTGGGGCGCGGGTAACTTTCAGCGGTCGCGGCAAATGCTGGCACGGTATCCGTCGTCGTCGGCCGTGTTCCTGCCCGGGGGGCAGCCGCCACCCATCGGCTACTGGCTGGTGCAGCGCGACCTGGCTAAGACGTTGTCGCTGATATCGACTCAAGGGGCCGATGCTTTCTATCGCGGTCCCGTGGCGAGGATGACGGCGGACTACCACGAGCGCAACGGCGGCTTGCTGCGCTATGAGGATTTGGCCGGGTTCCAGGCTGAGGAGGTTGCGCCGATCCGCATCCGGTACCGGGGTTTGGAGATCCTGCAGTCGCCGCCGAATTCGGGCGGGATTGTGATGTTGCAGGCGTTGAAGATTCTCGAAGGGTTCGACTTGAAGAAGCTGGGACACAACACGCCGGCGTATCTGCACGTGTTGACCGAAGCGTTCAAGCTGGCGTTTGCGGATCGTTACCCTTACGTGACGGATCCGCGGTTTGCCCCGAACGCGCCCATCGCCGAACTGCTGTCGGACAGCTACGCGGCGTCGCGGCGGGCGCTGATCAAGATGGACCGGGCGATTGCGGGTGTCGCGCCGCCGGGCGATCCCCGTGGGGGGAAGGCGATTCTGGCCGGGCACGAGATTCGATATACGAGCCAGGCGTCGGCGGCCGCGCGGGATTTGCGCGGGGATGGGGAACAGACGTCGTCGTTCGCGATCGCGGACCGTTGGGGGAACGTGGTGAGCGTGACGCATAGCGTGAACGGCGGCTTTGGGAGCGGAATGGTCGTCGACGGCGCGGGGTTTGTGTTGAACAATCGCGGGTCATATTTCGGGCTGGACCCGGCCGATATCAACGTGATCGCGCCGGGGAAGCGGACGAGGCAGGGTGCGATTCCGGCAATGGCGTTGAAGGACGGCAAACCGTACCTGGCGTGGAATACACCGGGGGGCGACACGATTCCGCAGACGCTGACGCAGGCGTTCTTGAACGTGGTGGAGTTCGGGATGAACGTGCAGCAGGCGGTGGAAGCGCCGTGCGCGATGACGTCGAACTTCCGGGTGTCGATGTATCCGCAGGCTCCGGGCGAGGGTCTGGCGATGCCACAGTTGCTGGCCGACAAGGTGGCGGGTGCGCTGCGGGCCTTGGGGCACCCGGTACAGGCGCTGCCACACCAGCCGCCCTACGGGTCGCCGTCGGGGGCTGGTGCCGTGAAGATGATTCTGGTGGACCAGGCCAGCGGAGTGTTTTTCGGCGGGGCCAGTCCGGGTAAGGATAACTATGTGCTGGGTTGGTAGGGCTCCATTTCGTTTCGCAAAGTATTGATTCAACGGGATAACCAGCTAGCGTTGGTGTTACTGTGAAATTGTGAAGAAAGTCACTGTTCCGGTACCTGCAGCGGACTGCCAGCGGGTCCAGTCACAAGCCGAGACAGAGTCCGAATTTGCCCGTCGCAAGAACCTCCAGCAGGAGGTTATCGCCTCGATCAAACACTTCCGGGGCAGTGACCGCCTGAAGCGCGATGCTGTTCACCGCCGGGACGTAGCCCGCTAACGACTTTCTTCCTTTGGCACCTCATTTCGTTTCGCAAAGTATTGATTTCATTAGGCGGCGTGGAGGATAGGGGCGGCGTTGGGGCCGCAGCAGCGCTTGTACTTTTGGCCGGAGCCGCAGGGGCAGGGGGAGTTACGGCCGACTTCCGGGTGGGGTGCGGGATTTCGTTTCGCACATTGTTGATCTTGTAGGGGTTGCGGGTTTTCGGCGGTTTCGGCGGCAGCTTCGGCCGCGGCGGGATTTCGTTTCGCAATGCGTTGAATTTTCTGGAGATCGGCGAGCGGCGGGTGGCAATTGGGGTTGGCAAGGGCGCGCTCGGTCTGGAGCTGGCGGAGTTCGCGCATGGCGCGGTTGTAGGAGTTCTCCCAGCGGAGGGCCATGTTCTGGAAACGGACGCCTTCGGGGGCATCCGTGTCGTACCTGGCGGCGAGAGCGGTGGCACGCTCGTAGTACCAGCGGGCGACGGCGAGGCGCTGGCAGGCGAATTCTTCGAGGACGCCGTAGGGGCGAATGGAATCGCGATAGGCGGCGATGTGGGTGTTCGAAGTAGGGGTTGTCATGCCTTGGAAATAGCAGGGCGAGATACGGAAGAAGCGCAAAGCGAACGATGTTGGCGGATCAGGTTTGGCTGTAAGTAATTGATGGCAGGGGAATAAAAAAATAGTTTGCGTTTTTGGAAAAAGTTGTGAATGACATATTTGGAGTTTTGAATCCGTTACCGTTTTGACCTGAGTACCAGGAAAAGCTACAATCCATCCGCATGTGTCATCCGACCTTGAGAGCCTGGGCAGTGCTGTGCCTGTTCGCCGCGGTGGCGGCGGCTCAACCTCCGGCCAACCGGCCGGTGATCCGCGTGTCGCAGCCGAACCCGACGCAAGACAAGCCGCAGTCGAAGCTTTGGTTCGCTCAAGGCTCGTGGTGGGCGTGGCTCCCGGACCGCGGCGGGAGCGGCATCTGGCGCCGCACCGCGGCCGGCTGGCAGCGGGACAGCGAACTCGACGGCGTACTCCGCGGTTTGCCGGGCCAAGCCGATGTCTGGGCCGACGGGGAGACTGTGCGCGCGGTACTGGTTGAATCGCGGCGGCTCGCCGTTGTCGGGTTGCGGTTTGAAGCCAGGTTGGGCCGCTATCGTCCCACTGGCGACGCCGCGGTGCACGATGTGGGGCCGGGCCTGGAGACCGCGACGATCGCGCGCGATGGGCGGGGCCGGTGGTGGATCGCGTACGCCGAGGGGCGCCAGATGTGGGTGCGGGTCTCCCAGGACCGCGCGGGCAAGGTGTGGACCCCACCCATCGCAGTGAGCCAGGAGCCTGCTTCCGAAGACGATATCTGCGCGATTACGGCGATGCCGGGAGGTGTTGCCGTGCTCTGGTCCAATCAAGCCACCGAAACGGTGTATTTTCGCCGGCATGACGACCGCGCCAAGGCTGAAGTCTGGGCGGACCCGGAAGTGGTGGACCGCGGCAACCGCACCGCCGACGACCATCTCAATACGGCGGTCGGCCGTGACGGGACCCTTTACCTGGCTAGCAAGAACTCCGTGGACCGGATCGGCCACACGCAACTGGTTCTGCACATCCGCGACCCGAGGGGACGGTGGAAGAGCCATCCCTACGCGCCGCGAACCGCCCTGGCCGAGCCCAGCCGCCCGATCGTTCTGTTGGGAGGCGATGAGGAACGTTACTTCCTGCTCCACACGATGTACGACCGCCGTGAGGGACAGCCGTCCCAGAGTTGGATCGCCCGGCAGACTGCGCTCGACAGGGAGGCCCAGGCGCTGATTTCGGCGGGTACGCGGATCAACAATGTTACCGGGTGCAAGGCAGGCTTGCCCGCGGGTGCGCCTTGGATTGTCCTGGCCTCCGATCACGAAGGGAACGTCTACGAGGCGCGGCTCGATTGAGGCCAGTGTGTTGTCCGGCCTAATGTTTAGTGGCCGCCGATAAACGCGAATAAACGCCGATGAAATAGAGCCGGCACTCCGATCATGGCTCTTTTGACCTCGGATACTGTTACCGGCTGGAAGAGGAACCCGCGCGACGCCAGACGAAGGCTCGCGCGTGGTTGAGCTGGTAAAGCACGGCGAAGTTGCCCCAGGAGTAGTCGACAACGCAATCGTCGGGGTTGGGTTTCTGGCGAAGCATCACCGTGTTGGCAGCCGTGCCCTGCTGGATGACCACCGCCGAATGGGCGTAACCGCACTGTACCGAGTTGACTCCGGTGGCTTGCACCGTAACCACATCGCCCGCCCGCAACGCTGCCGGATTTATCGTGCCGGACTGGACTAGTTGGAACCCGGCTGCTTGCAGGTCCTGGTTGGTGAGACATTCCTGCGACAGCGGCAACTCCGCTCCGAGGCCGCGTTCTCGCTCATACAGGTTGGGCATGCGGATCGTACGGCCAGCCTTGATGTTCAAATAAGTCAGCGTGTAGTAGTGGCAGTTGAATCGGTCCACCGGCACCCGCGACAGCGACCGGTCAATCGGACCGGTCACCGGATGATAGGAAAACGTACCGGCCACGCAGGGCTGGCAGACCGGCGTGCCATTACTGTTATTGCCGAGATAGAGCGTTTGCGGCGGACAGGGACTCGTCTTGGACTCAGTACCGGGCCAGCCGCAATACAGCGAGAGCGCCTGCACGACGCGAATCCGGCCTAACCCCTGGTAGCGGCCCGTCGCAGTGGAGACGGCCGTCGCCGAGAAGCCATCGCAGGTGAACGGACCTTTGAATGCGCCGCGCGATTCACTCAGACCGCCTTCCGAGTGGAGCCAGGAATAGGGCGGACCGATGGGAAAGGTACGGTGGGCGCGCCCGCGGGAGGGCCCCTTGATGGTGGCGCACTGGATTTCAATGTCGGTAATGTAGTCGAAGAAGGCGATGTTCCGCACCGTGGCCTTGTAGCCGGAGACGACCTGGGTGGTTGGACAGACGGTGGCCTTCTGGCTCACGCCGCCGGCGAGGTTGCCCGCCATCTGTCCCCAGTAGGCGTTGGTCCAGTTACAGTTTGTGCCGGAGCAGCGGACGGGAGCGCAGAGCACCTGCACCGAATCGAGCGCCGATCCGCGGCTGACCCGCAGGCCCACCAGCGCGTCTTCGGGGCGCTGGCAGCGCAGGTCGGCGAGATTGGTGTATTGCCCAAGCTGGTTACCGCCGGCCTGGCCGGTCTCCTTCTCGTCCTGATTGGTGCGGGTCTCCAGGCGCTGCACGCGAGTCTGCGCGGTGCATAGGAGAGCAAAGAGAATTCCGAGCCCGAATCGCCGTTTTCCCGATCGCATGGTTAGTTGGTCCGGTAGAACAGGAGGTCGTGGCTGCTGGTCCACATGTGGAAAAACGTGCGGCGGCCCGCCTGCGCATCGTAGAGATACACCTGGCCGTTCTTTACGAAGATGTTGACGACGTGGCCGATTCCCCCGGCATGAGGTTTGAAGAAGACAAAGCCGCGGGCGCCTTCGCCCATGGCCTGCATGGCGCCGGTGAGCCGGAGTTCGTTGGTGGGCACGGGCAGGCCGAACCGATGCGCGAAGGTACCGAACGTGCCGTGAAGCGGATTGAGCTGGCGCCTGGCGTAGGTGTTCAACAGGAATGTCTGGAGGTCTGGATTGCTCATGGGCAGGGTCGGCATGGCGCGGATGGGGGTTTTGAGAGCCAGCGACTGGTCAAAGGCATGGGCTACCCGCACGCAGTTGGCGCAACCGCCAAACGGATTGAACGGACTGCAATAGGGTCCGTTGATGCGCTGGTTCCCGATGGGCTGCTTGGCCCCGTAGGCGGCCGCGCGGGATTCGCGCGCATATTGGATGAGGTTCCGGGTACCGGTCTTGGCGAGTTGCAGGGCTTTGGCGGGGGTGAGCGCGGCGGCCTGCTGGCCGAAGAAACTGGACGGATCGCGCTGGAAGAGTTGCACGGCCTGGACCGCCCCGTTGATCGTGCTGTTGAACAGCTCCGCCGGGTTGGCTACGGCGTTCAGCAGGTTCTGCGCGGGCGCGCCCAAACCGAACTGTCCGGAGCTGTAAGGCTGGTTGAGATATTCGAGCGTGCTCAGGAAGACGTCCGCGTAGGAGAAGAAGAAGTGGTCGGCGGCGATCGCGCAGTTCTGCTTGAGCTGCTCGATTTCCTGCTTCAACTCTTCGGTGAGCGATTTCAATTCAGGATCGCCCTGACTGGTGGAACTGGTTGCGGAGAGGCAGTAAATCGAGATCGTCTGCACGACGGGAATCCGCATGGGGCTGTAGGTACCCATGGCATAGGAAAGCGCGGTAGACCCGGCATCGGGGCAGGAGGCGCTGACCTCCGGGCGGACAGGCGCGAGCGCACGACGGGTCAAACCATCGTAGCGATTGGCGAGGCTGCGGTTACCGGGTGTGACGGGAATGTCTGTGTAACCCGTCACAAACGAAGTGGGACGGTGTCCCGCCATTCGCCCGCACTCGATCTGCAGGTCATAGGCATACATGCCTTGCAGACTCGACTCCGCGCGGAAGCCGGTGATCAGCATGCCGGCCGGGCATGACTGGTGGATCTCGACATTGCCTCCGGAATGGAAGCGGCCCGCCATCCCGGCCCACGAAGCGCTGGACCAGCGGCATCCGCCATTGCCGCACTGAACGGGGGCGCAGCCGATCTGCACTCCGTCGATCGCGTTCCCGCGCTTGATCTTCAGCGCCACCCACGCTTCGCCGGCCTGACACCGCAGGACACCCATCTCAGGCCGGCGCACGCCGCGGTTGGCGCTGCCGACCTGGTCGCTATCGACTTCGCCGCGCATGACGGGCGTCCTGCTGGTGGACACGACGCGCTGCGCGAATGCGCCGCACAGGATTCCCAAAAGGCTAACGGCGAAGCCACACTTCCACACGGCGGTTCTTCTCGCGGTTCTCCTCGGTGTCGTTGGGCGCAACGGGGAGGTCCTGGCCGAAGCCGGTCACTAAAGCGGGATCGATTGACTGCGTACGCAGGGCCTCGGCGACGGCCTGGGCGCGATCCCGCGATAAGGTCAGGTTGGCCGGTCTCGATCCGGACGAGTCGGCAAAGCCGAAGAGGAGAATTTTCCGGCCCTTCAGATTGGGCTGGCTGAGGATCCGGGCGATGCGTTCGAGGTCGTCGCGGGCCTTGGTGTCGATCACCCGCGAGTTGTGCTGGAAGCGGATATCGACCGACAGGCGCTCCGCGATGTTGGCTACGCCGGCGTATTCGGGCGGCGCATTGGGCGGGGGCTCGACGGTTTGCAGGGTCCGGATATTCTGGCCCACGAAGCCCTGCTTCTCGACGATGTCCTGGCCTGCTTCCGACACGACGAAGTCGAGGAACTCTTTCGCCGCGGGCGACGGGTTGGCAGGCAGGTAGAAGAAGAGGCGGCGGGCCCAGGGGTGCGACTCGGTGGCGATGGCATCGCGCGTCAGCGGCTTGCCCTCGGGTTCGAGGGCCTGTACGCCTTGGGCGAAGGCGCGGCTGGCGAAGCCCAGGGCCCGCGGGTCGGATTTGACGCGTTCCACCATTTCCGCGTTCGTGCGAACTTCCGTGGCGTTGGCCGGCGGTTCGCCGAAGTTGCTCACAAACCACTTTCGCGTGCCCGACTGCGCATTGCGCACGTAGAGTTGCGACGATGCCAGAGCCGCGGTGGGCGTGGTTTTCTCGCGCGCTGGATGGACGATGAGAACGACCGCATCCAGGGCGACCACTTTTTCGGTGAGGTTCGCGCCTTCGGCGGGTGTGGCCGGGCGAGACGACATGCCGATATCGCAAGTGGATTGTTGGAGGCAGGTAAACGCCGTCGATGAGCCATCGCCGGCGATGGCGATCTGCTTGTCTTGTCCGCCTCCCTGCCGGGCGCGGAAGGCTTCCACCAGGGCGGGAACAAGCCGCGAGGCCATTGTGTCGGAACCGGCCAGCCGCAGCCATGCTGCCGCTGTCGAGGGTGGCGGGGCCGCGGGAGCCTGTTCACCGGGGCGTGAGAGGAAGTACCCAACACCGGCTAACAGGACCGCGACACCGCCCAACACGACCAGCTTTCGCCCGCCGCCTCCGGACGGCTTTTCGCGATGCAGCGGCTTGCCGCAATCGGGGCAGAAGAATTCCTCGAGTGGAGCTTCGATCCACTCACGCGAGTCGGCCCGGGCGCAGAGGCCGAAATTGGTGCACTTGCCGGTGGATACGGGCATGGGAGTTACTGTTTGGGCGCGAGCAGCGATTCAGCAAACTGCGCCGCGGCGACGTAGGACTTGTAGATTTTGTCGAGCGGGTTCTTGCGCTCGGCTTTGATCTCAGCCAATTGCTCGTCCAGACGGTTGATCAGTTCCTCGCGTTTGGACTTATGCAGATACTCAGTTTCGAGGAGCGGGTTCAACTGCGACACCAAACCGTCGTAGGCGGTGAGGCTGGCGTCGTCGATGATGGTGGCGAAGTCCTTACCCAGCGGCAAGGGATCGAGTTCGCGGCCGCGCTTATCCTTGGCGATGAGGTAGATGCTGGTGACGCCCGTATCCGGATCTTCGAGGCTTTGGAGAACGCCCATCGCCTTGCCCAGCATCAGATAGGCCATGTACTTTTTGGGATCGACGTTCTCGATGAACATAGGCGGAAACTGTGTCCCGTCGCCTTCGGTGTGTAACTCCATGCGGGCCTGGCCCGTCGTGTCGTTGAGGATGCGTTGTTCGTATCGCTCCTTGAGGAACTGGGCATCCTGCACGAAGCGGGCAGGGAAGAGGTTGCGGAGGCTCACCAGAGTGATTTCGTTGCTGCGGCCGCGGCTGGTGACCTCGTCCTTGGCTCCGGGGGTGGCGTTGCGGAACTCCTGCATCAACTGCTGACGGAACTCCTGGAGTTCAGGCGCTTCGGGAACGATGACGGAAAGGTAGTGGAAGAAGCCGCCCTGCATGGTTCCGGGGCCCTGGCGTTTGACCTCGGCATCGTTGAAGCAGAGATAGGTCTTGGCGCGGGAAACGACGCTCATGACGTAGCCGCGAAGTGCTTCCGGGTTACCCGCGTATTCGCGGTAGAGGCGCTCGACAATGCTCACCTGGAGAATTCGTGAGCGCTCGGCCGACGCGGCCACATGGTTGTTATGCGCCTGGATGGCGTTGCGTTCGCAGACGCCTTCGAGCACGGTAATGAACTTGTCGCGGCTCACCCGGGTATTGAAGGTCGCGAAGTTCTGCGATTCGCCCAGCAGGGACGTTAGTGCCGAGCGGACGGCGCCGGTCTGTTTCTGCTGCTCGGTGCGGTCCAGGATCAGGGCGCGGGTGAAGTCCTTCACCGCGTCGGGCTTGTAGAAGCGGATCACCTGTTTGTCGAGGTCGACATGGCCGGAGTCGTTGCAACGCTCGTTGAGGTCGTTGGTAAATTCCTTGAGGGCCTCGGCGATCATGCTCGAACAGCGCGAAGCCTCGGAGGCAAGCAGGTTGAACTCCGCGATGAGCGACTGGACAAAGCGTTTGGTGAAGGCCAGACCTTCCAGGCGGGTCCGGTAAACGTAGAGTTGCTGCATGCACTCGCCCTGGGCGTTGAGCAGGTTCTTGTGCTTGCCCATGGTGATGGACAGGGCCCCGAGGCGCGCGTATTCCTGGGCGTTGGCGGAGACCTTGCCCTGCGCGGCCACCTCGTTGTCTTTGAGGCGGGCGATCTTGTCGTCGATCGTGCCCAGCCGCTCTTCGAGCGACTGGATGAGGGCGCCCAGCAGGCGGCTGATGTCGAACATCGACTGCGTGCCGTTCACCCACTCCTGGAACAGGTCGGCTTCGACGCGCGAGCGGACTTCGCGAACATGGTCTTTCAGTTCGCCGAGTTTGGTCTCGTAGAACTTGCGAACGCCTAAGTCGCGATAGTTCTGGGTGTAGGCCTGCTCGCAGAGTTTGCTGAGTTCATCGAGCCAGGCGCGTTCGGCCTTGGGCATCGTTTCCTGAATGTGCGATTTGAAGTTGGGGATCAAGTCGCCCCAAAAGGCATTGATCGGTTTCCAGCGTTTGTTCTTGACTTCGTCGGGGAGAATGCCTTCCGACAGGCAGAAGTGCTCGTCGGTGAGAAACCAGCGCTGCTGGGTTTCCTTGGCGCGGACAAACTCGCCGAAGCTCTGATTGACGGCCTCGTCCATGTAGCCGAAGCCGTCGGACCAGCGGTTGAACTGAAGCTGGAGGGAGGCCTGGCGGGCGAAGGCGTAGGTCAGAAATTCGCGGATCTCTTCTTCCGGATAGGCGATCTGCTTGACGCCAAACGAGAAGAACAGGCGCGAGCGTTCGGGATTACGGCCGGAGGGCGATTCCTCGGGGCGGAAGTCCATGTTCTCGAACGTCTCGAGACGCTTCAGCGAATCCCACGACATGTCCTTGATGGCGATGACCTTCTGGTAGAGGAACGAGGAGACGATGTCGGGGAGTTCGCGGTCGATGTTGACCTTGTTGTGGTCTTCGTTTTCGTCGGTGAAGAGATAGCAGCAGTTGATCGGGTCCTGGATGTCGAGCCGCTCCTTTTTGATGCCGGTGACGTCCCAGGGTTTGTAGACGCCCAGGGAGAGCGCGTTGAGTTCCATCAGGGCGGCATAGCCGTTGGCGTGATAGTTGGCGAGCGCGCGATTGGGTCCGGGGTTCTTGTCGGGCAGAAACGCGTAGACCATGATCTTGTACTGCTTGCCGGGGAACATGTCGCGCAACTGGGCGACCGCATCGACGATGCTGCCGCTGCCGGTGCCGCCGGCCAAGCCCGTGCAGACGTGGAACGTGCACGAACCGAGCCCGCCGGTTTCCATCTCCTTGACCAGCGCCTGCACCTGTTCGCGGTACTTGTGGGCGAGGCAGGCAAACAGGAAACGGCCGAGGCGGCGCTTCTGCCCGCCGACGACATTGGCGGCGTTGGCGGAAGTGAGGATGCTGCGGAAGCTGTCCTTACTACCGAGCCACGGACTGATGCCTGGATAGCTGCCGAGACTGTCCAGGACCTGTGACAGATTCAACCCGGAGATGAACAACTGGCTGGTCTTGGGCAGTTGGACGTTCTGGCCGAGAATACGCCAGGTAGGGTCGTTGTGTCCCATCATCTCGTCGCTGGAGTCGACGTAGAGATAGCGCACGTTGACCCCGGTAGGATCTTCGGCGCGGAACTGCTGGTAGACCATCTTGCGGAAAGAGCGCAGGATCTTTCCGCCGGTACCGCCAAGACCAATCAGGAGGTGGTTGCTGAGCATGTGACGAATCCTCTTAAGTGACTTCTTTCAGATCGCGATAGGCCGCGTAGCCGATGAGGGAAAAGGGAATGGCTTGAACGAGTAAGAACAAGAGCGTGGCGTACCGGCGCGCGGTGGAGACCACACGAGGTGTATTGGGTTCCAGAGCCTTGTTGATCTGCTCGGCGGCGAGGTCAATGCCGCGGTGAAGCTGATAGGTGCCGTTGGGGTTCCGCGCAAACCAGTTCCGCATGTCGGCGATGATGACGTCGAGCGGAATGGCGCCTGAGGGCCAGAGCACACGGGCGAGAAAGGGGTGGCGCCGGCGGAAGTTGGCGCAGGCGGCATCGCCGTAGAGTTTGCTGGTGTCGATGCGCGTCTTCTCGTGGTTCAACGGCATCAGGGATTTCGGGTGGCCGGGCGGAAAGTGCTTGTTGGGGTCGAAGTGTTC
>JAEUQD010000520.1 GCA_016789925.1 Bryobacterales bacterium
ATGTGCGCCACCCAGTTGTTGCCAGGAATGTCGCGCGCGCTTACGATCGTGCACTCGTGCCAGGGAAAATCCGGGTCAAAATCGATTCCGGTGATTCGTCCGTGCGCACACTCGGCCCGGACTGTCACCCCAAACAGCATCTCTGGCGTCGCCACATCCGCCGTGTACAGGGCGGTACCAGAAACCTTTGCGCGCGCCTCACGGCGCGGGATGCTCTCCACTAACCTTATTCTCATACACGAGTCTCGCGTCCACCAAGCCGTGGGCCGCTCCGTGATCCGCGTAGAACCGGAAAGACAGGACAGTTAAGAACGAGTCGGCGTATTTCAGGATTACCTCGCCAGGGCCTCGATAGAAGCGCAAAGGGCGATCCAGCTTGATGCCGAATCGCTCGTAGTTTACAGACTCTAAGGGAGCCACCCGCCGGGATTGAACCGGCGGCCTGCTGATTACGAAGCCAGGGCTGTCAAGTCCGGCGTGTGATTTTGTTTCGCGTTTTCTCTATGATTCCGCGGCTGTTGTGGATGCGTTGAGCACTCGGGCGTACTGTCGCGAATTCATGAAATTTCGGGGGAGTTGCTGACAAAACTGTTGACAAAAGCCCAGCCGGACTACTGGTCGAGCGTCAGGTCCTTTTGCCACTGCTCGCGATCCCGAGTGTCCGCGAAGTCCGCCGTTCGCGGCGCAGCTTCTTGAAGTCCGCGACGATCTCGTCCTCGCTCGTTCCCGCCGCCGCAATCAGCTCCTGCATCTTCTCGCCAGCAATCCGCAGAGCTTCGAGATCCGCCTGGCTCGGTTTGGGTTTCGTCGGGACGTAGATCCCAATCGTGGTGCCGTGACGCGTGATCGCGACGGGCGTCTTCGACTCCAAGTAGTCCGCCAAGTTCTCCCGAAACTCTCGAATTCCGACCTTGATTGTCTGCATGATCCCTTCCTTTGCGTACACAATGATAACACAAGCAAGAGACGGCTGAAGACGGGGGAGGCGATGGAGCGTGTGCAGCAATCGAACTGGGGAACCTCGGATCTCATTGGTGAAACGCGACCCGCTGGCTGATGAATCTGCTGGGCGCCTATGCCCGGGCCAATCGAAACTTCTCCGCCTTCAGATGCAGCGCCTTCCCGTGATAGGAACCGCCGATTCTGTAGGATGTAGATCTTGGAATAGAAGGGAACTCGTCGTAGAATTGCCGCTTGGTGAAGCGGTAGGTTCCCATCGGAGTTACGACTTCGAAAGACTGATCCCAATCCA
The DNA here is from genome assembly GCA_016789925.1 of Bryobacterales bacterium. GTDB lineage: Bacteria > Acidobacteriota > Terriglobia > Bryobacterales > Bryobacteraceae > JADLDI01. Next base: position 1,253 of record JAEUQD010000520.1, read on the forward strand.
GAGCCTCGATGGGGTCGCGCTTGAACTTGAGCCGAGAGGCGGCGTACCGGACGACGGGCTGGCCAAGGTTCGGATTGCTGGCCGCCAGATGCAGATTCGATTCCGATGTCGAACCGATCTTCACAACCGTCGAAGAGAAGTCCGAGCCCTCCGGATCTGGATCAAACTCGGCCGCCTCACAAAACCGCAACCATAACGGCCCATACCGTGCTGAGTGGCGGGCGGCGATAAAACGGATGACGCCGGGATTCTCACCGAGTTGACGGTTGCGCGATCCCAGAACGAAGAACAGATTGCAGGGATGCATTGTCCTGTAGAATCTCCTCACTACTTCCCGCCGATCCCATACCTGGTAGTTGGTGTTTCCGTCTTTGACTCGAGCGATATGGGCCACGTACCAACCGAAGTCGTTGGCCGTCTGCCGGGCTTGCTTCCTCACGTCGAACATGTGCGTAGGCATTTGAGCCAGTAGTGTTCGGAAGTCGGCGTACGTCCGGAGGCGCTGTTCCATGAGCACCGCATGCACAGTCCAGGCAGGGGAATTGTCTGCCGCAACAAATCGGGTTCCATCCAAAGTGGCGTACCGCTCGCGCCGGACTGTTCCTCGCACACTTCTTACTACAAACACGGGGTCTGGTTCGGCGCAGTACTGCGCCATCCAGCGGTCGAACTGCTCAACGCGTTCGACAGAAGGCAGGACGTCGGCCAGATGCCTGTCGTAGAGTTCAGAAAGCGGGCCTTCAAACTTTGCCGGAGCTTGTCGCATCACGTCGATTATGAGATCGGAGACCACTGAAAACCGCCGTCCGGTTACGCAGACCATGGCACAGGGTGGGCAACAAATCCGGTCACAGTGCCGAAAGCGCGATTTCCAGCCAATCTGGGGAGTTGCCCGCATCTCTTTGAAGGGGCGAGGATTCGATGGAGCCACCCGCCGGGATTGAACCGGCGACCTGCTGATTACGAAGTACAGGTACCGGCTCCAAACCTTCCAATGGCTCTATACTGATTGCTATGTTTTCAACAACTTGGGGAATCTGCTCTCGCTCGGTCAGTAACCTCAAGGCACCCAATCAGATGGGGTTTTGGCACAGTTTTGGGACAGATCGACTCTCGGGGACACGGCGGCAGAACGCTGCCTCCGTTCGTGTTGGCCTGCGCGTCGCTCGGTCCATTCGGGAACTCTCCTTCTCGAGTCATCTTATCTTCCGCTTCTCAATACCCAACGCTACTTGTTGATACTTTTGCTCGGCATCTCTTCAGCTCACCGTTGCGATTCTCGGTGAGTACCGTGATGCCGAACCGACTGCGGGCAGATCGCATCCTCTGAGGACGCTGGCGCGATAATGGGAAGGGTATTTAGGCTATGCGCATCCGGATCTCGTGGATAAGATTTGCCCTGCTGAACTGCGCGTTGCTGCAGGGCGCGGAGGTGAAGCTTGGCGTGCGGGCACCGGAACTTGACGCGAAGGACTGCAGGGGGACTGCGGTGCGCCTCGCCGACAACCGCCAGAAGAGGGTCGCCATCCTGTTAGCGCAGGCCCAGGGCGGCCTGCTGACGGTGGAGGTCCGTGATGACGCCTGCCGTCAGCTTGAACCACTTGATGTGGTCGTGCTCTTCTTGCAAGGGAATACGGACCAAGACCGGCGACTGCTCGGCCCTGCTCGGTCGTGGACCATCCTGATCGACTCTAGCGGTGTGGTGCGCCGCATCCTTGCAGGCCAAGTGTTGACGGGCTCGCATCTAGCCGTGTTCGTTAAGGTTTGGCAGGAAGGCAAGGGCGTCTTTGAAGGCTCCTGCGCCCGCTGTCATGGGGCGGATGGTGCTCTCGACATCTGCGAGGACGTGAAGCCGCTGGTGGGCATCGGCAACCGCTTCACCGCTGCGGAGATTCGAGCAAAGCTGCGCATCGGCGAGCTCAACGATCGAGAGGTCCTTGTTCGCGGCCAGTTCCTCAAGCGGCATGAGGTCGATGCGGTAATCGCCTACATAAGCGGCCTATGACACTCTCCTTCAGGGATCGTCAGTACATGGCGCCGGTGGCGTCTTCCCAGCACGTCAACGTAATGAGGTGAGACGGTGTTGAGCCCACTCCGATCCGGTTGTGGTTAGCTCGGCCAGATTCGGAAGCCGCGTCAATTGTCGAACGCTGGAGTTCATCGAGCTACGCTGAATTCGGCCGCGACCACGGCTGGAT
>JAEUQD010000497.1 GCA_016789925.1 Bryobacterales bacterium
CGACTGGGTACGGAAGATGACGGTGGACGCGTTCTACACGAGCCCACTGGGAATCAAGGATCTCGGGTTCAAAGGAAACCGCGCCTGGTCAAAGTACACGGTTCCGCAGGAGTCTATTGACTACGTGATGAAGCGCAGCCCGCTCGGCTAATCCCGGACCAGTTGCCGGAGAGCTTCCAGACTCGTGTTGAGACTGGAGAAGACGGGTATCGAGGTACGCGCGGCGGCCTGAGAAAGAACGCGGGCCATCGACACCTGGGCCAGGACAATGGCGTCGACGTTCCGCGAGGCCAGGCTGTCAACGCCGGCCAGCAGGATCCGGTCGTGCTCCTCGAAACGACCGGCGAGTAGGGCGTCGTAGGCGCTTTCCATAATCTCCGGAATAAGTTCCACGTCGCGGCCGGCGGCCCGCGCGGCTTCCTGCAAAAGCGAAGATGTGGGGACCACCGTGGGGCGAAACGTCGCGCAAATCCCAATGCGGCGGCCGGACTGGACGGCGGCGCGCGCCATCGGTTCGTCGATCTTGAGGACAGGAATTGACGTTCCCGCCGCGGCATCGCGCGCCATTTTCGTCGAAATCGACGAGCACGTAATCATCGCCGCGCGAACGCCATAGTAGCTCTGGGCCGTGTCGAGCATTTCGCGCAGGCGCGCGCCGGCATCGTCAAAACGTCCCGCCGACAGCATCCGGAGCAGTCCGTCATCGAGCAGGTTGGTGATCTCAAATTCGGGGGCAGCCTCATCGAAGAAGCGCATCAGGGGCGGAATGGCGGCAGGCGACGTGTGAAGGAAGGCGATGGGGTGCTTCATGGGCAGCAAAGCTTAGCTTATTCGATTAGAATCGGCCTATGCTCACACGCCGCGAATGGCTGGCCGGAATGGCCGCTTCCCAATTACTCGAGGCCGCGCCCGAATTGAAACGCCGTCTGGGCGTGACCACCGACGAGATTGACGACGATCCGCTGACGGCAGTCCGGTTTCTGAATGAGTTCGGCCTCGGCAAGGCGGAAGTGCGCAACGTCTGGGGCAAGTACAACACGGTGCAACCGCTGGAGAAGGTTCGCGAGTTGCGCGGCATCTTCGACCAGCACAAAGTGACGACATCAGTGCTGGGAACCGGCTTCTTCAAGATTCCGCTGCCGCCCGACACACCGGAAGGCAGGGGAGTCCTGGATAACCAGTTCTCCCTCTTGGGCGGGGCGATGGAGCGGGCCCAGATTCTCGGGACCGACAAGATCCGGATCTTCGCCTTCACGTACAAAGACGATGAACAGCCCGATCAGAAGAACTATGTGCGGATCTATGAACTCGTGACAGAGGCGGCACGGCGGGCCTCGGAACGGAAGTTCAAGCTGGTGCTGGAGAACGTGGGCGGAAGCTATGTATCAACGGGGGCAGAAGCGGCGCGGCTGCTGAAAGCGGTGAAGCACGAAGCGCTGGGCCTAACCTGGGACCCGAACAATGCGGGGATGTCGGGAGAGAAAGCCTTCCCGGATGGCTACCGGCAGTTGGACCCCGCGCGGATCATGCACGTGCATCTGCGGGATTACCGGAAGAACGCCGCGGGCAAAATGGAATGGTGCGCGGTGGGCGATGGCGAGTTCGACAACCTGGGACAGTTACGCGCACTGATGAAATCCGGCTACAAGGGGTGGTTCACGTTGGAGACGCACTATAAGAGTCCGCTCGGCAAAGCCCATGCCACCCGTACTTCGCTCAGCGCGTTGTTGAAGATCCTTGACCGGGTTTGAGCCGATGCGAGCCCTATTCCTGCTATGCGCACTGCCGCTGTTGGCCTTGGAGCGGCCCGGTGTGGAGTACAAGGTATTTCAGTTCCCCGCCGACCGGATTCCCCGCGTCGACGGCGATGGATCCGACTGGGAGATGGTGCCCGAGTCGTATGTCGTGGGCATGGACCAGTTGAAGGAGACCGTGAAAGGCCGCGGGTTTCAGTACGACAAGAACGACTTGGATGTTCGCGTGAAAGTAGGCTGGGTGCGGGGCATGAACCGGCTGTATTTCCTGTACGAAGCCAGCGATAACTACTGGGACTTTGCCCAGGCAAACCGGCACAACGACATCTTCGAAGTCGTCGTGGACGGAGATCTGTCGGGAGGGCCGTTGATCTCAGCAATGCATTCGCGCAAAGACTCCTACTTCGAGTTTCACGGTGTGCATGCGCAGAATTATCACATCTTCACGCCCGCGCCCGACCGGGATTGGACAATGGTGTGGGGTTGCCAACCTTGGATCAAGGAACTCCCTTATGCGAACGCGGCTTACAAGTACAACTTCAAACACGGCGAATCCGGACGGTTGACGCTGGAGTTCTGGATTACGCCCTTCGACTACGCACCCAACGAAGGGCCGGCGCGGGCGGTGGAGTCGAAACTGACTGAGGACAAAGTGATTGGGCTGTCGTGGGCGGTGCTCGACTATGACGGGCCCCAACCTGACTATACGGGCTTCTGGAACCTATCGCACAAGACAACGATGTATGGGGATGCCGATGACTTGGTAGCCTTCCGGCTGATGCCCGTGGAGGCCGGTCTGCGCCGGCCCATCGGAGCCCAGTGGAGCTTCCATGTCCTGGATTTGGACCGAAGAGAAGTAGCCTTCCGTGATGAATCGTGGGGAGAGATACGAAGCTGGACGTGGGACTTCGGCGACGGCTCAACATCCAC
>JAEUQD010000556.1 GCA_016789925.1 Bryobacterales bacterium
GCGCCCGTTGGGCGTCAGGGCGAACGCCGCGGTGTTGAACCAACGCTGATACGTCCGCTGATCGCCAGGGAGATTGGCAATCTGGCCGAGGACGGAATCCGGACGCGAACCCACGCCGGTACCGGTGGTGTCGATGCCATACGCGACATCGGCGGGGAAGCCGCTCTGCCCAACGATGATCGTGGACAGTTGCCATCCGCCGAGTACCGACCGCATGAACGGGTGCGCTCCCGTGAAGTTGGGCACGTCAAAGACCACGGACTGGACGAAGCGCTGCGTTACGTCCATGCCACAGAGGGACCGCTCATTGGTCATGTCGTAGATGTTCTGGATGCCGCCAATGAACGAGCCGCCGCCGATGTCGGCGCCGATGTCGCTGGGTCCGGAGATGCACTTCGACCAGGTGTAGGCAGTCAAAGCAGTGAGGCCGCGGGCCATCCGGCGATCCACTCTCACCTGCAAGGAGTGATAGGTCGAATTGCCGATCGACTTATCGCCTTGGATCGCCCGGGTAAACGCGGTATTGGGCCGCCGCGCGTTGATCGAGGCCAGCCCGGGTGTCGTGGGATTCACGACCTCGAAGGGACGGTTCATCGCCGGCAGCGTGACGCTCAACCGGGTTCCCTTGGACCCGACATATCCCGCATCCACCAGGAAGCCCAGCTGTGTTTGCTTCTGCACGGTGAAGTTCCACTGCTGGATATAGGCGTCGCGATAGTCGGGGTCGTTGGACGGGACGGCGTTCAATTCGAGCCCGGGAGTCCCGGCGGTCTTGAACGGGTCGTTGAAGAACACGTCGGGCCTGCCCGCCGGCGCACCGTCGACCGCAAAGCTGCTGGTTGCCTGCGAGGACTCGGTCATGCCGAACGGCGCGTTCGGATGGATGTGGTTGTAGTAAATGCCATATCCGCCGCGCACGACGGCGTTCTGCACGAAATTCGGACGCCAGGCGAAGCCCACGCGGGGTCCGAAGTTGTTCTTGTCGCTTCGGACCATCCGTCCGTACTTCGCCGTCGCCGGTGTGACCAGCCGGGTCACGAACAGACCGTTCTGTTCGATGTTGGTCATACGGCCTTTGGAGTCGAACAGAGGTTGCAGGTAGTCGTAGCGGACACCCAGGTTCAGCGTGAGCCGCTGCGTTACTTTCCAGTCGTCCTGCACGTAGTAACTCTGCCAGAGCGCCCACAAGTCGGTGTTGGTGTGGAGAGGATTGATCTCAGCGCGCTTCACGTATCCGAGCATGAAGTCGGCCAGGGACGAGCCCGTGTAAGTGCCGTCGAACCGGAACGACCCGCGCGGGTTGCGCGCCTGCTCGAAGGTGAATCCGCGGCGCACCATGTCCGCGCCGACCTTAATAAAGTGCTTGCCACGTTGGATGGAGACGATGTCGTTGAAGTTGTAGACGGCATTGGCGCGGACCCTGGGCCCGATCTGCCGCTGGAGGTCGAAAACGCTGTAGCCTCCGTCGGCTCCGGCGGTGATGGCGATGCTAGGGGGGCCGAAGTCCACGGGAAGCCGGGACACCAGCGGCAGCTTCATTTCGCCCGCGATATCCAGTTCCTTCTTGCCTGTGGTGCCGAAGATCTCGTCCTCCGTCATGTCGTTCCAGCCGAATCGGAATTCGTTCACGATGGTTGGCGTGAAAGTTCGCGTGTAGGTGCCCGCCAGGTTCTGGGTCCGCGCGTCGTTGTCCCGGACGTCGTTACCCCAGTAGGGCGTACCTTTCTCCTTGGTCGAGTTCCAGACGTAGCGGAACGCCAGCGCGTCCTTGATGGACAGGTTGTGGTCGATCCGGTAGGTGTAGGTGTCCTGGGTGGCCACCGCGCTGAGCGGCGTATTGATGTAGTTGAACGTACCGACACGGGTATTCGGCAGCGGCGTGTACTTCAAGAAGGTGGTTGCTTGCTCGCTGAGGAACTGTCTCGGGATCTGATTGTTGACAATGCCGATATTGAGGGGATCGCGCAGTACGATCTTCTGGCCGGTCCGCGCATCTACGAGGTTGCTGAAGTCGCCGTTGCGCATCTCCGCCGGCGGCACGATCCGGTAGCCAGCCGCGGCGCCGGAAGCCAGCCGCCCGCTCTCCCAGTTAAAAAAGAAGAAGGTCTTGTCGCGCCCGTTGTAAATCTTCGGAATCGCCACCGGACC
>JAEUQD010000571.1 GCA_016789925.1 Bryobacterales bacterium
CGAAGCGCATGCTCAAGGTGGAAGGCGCGCGTGCCCATAACCTGCGGAATATCGACGTGGAGATTCCGCTGGACATGATGGTGGTGATCACGGGAGTGTCGGGTTCAGGCAAGTCGACGCTGGTGCACGATGTGCTTTATAAAGCGCTGGCCGGGAATGCGGCCTCGGTTGAGACTGGCGAAGAGGAGATGGATGGGCCGCCGCGGCAAAGCTGGCGGAAGTTTACGGGCAAGAGCCTGATTGGCGAGACGGTGCTGGTGGACCAGGCGCCGATCGGACGCACGCCGCGGTCGAACCCGGTGACTTACATCAAGGCGTTCGATGTGATTCGGGACCTGTTTGCTTCGACCAAGGAGGCGGAGCGGCGGCGTTATACTCCGGGGCACTTCTCGTTCAATATTCCGGGGGGGCGGTGTGAGAACTGCCAGGGCGATGGAACAGTGACGGTGGAGATGCAGTTCCTGGCCGATGTGGAACTGATTTGCGAGGAGTGCCGGGGGACGCGGTATAAGCAGTCGATTCTGGAAGTGAAGTTCCGGGACCGGAACATTCATGAAGTATTGCAATTGACGGTGTCGGAGGCGTTGAGCGTTTTCGCGGATCAACCGAAGCTGGTGCAGCGGTTGAAGGTGCTGAACGATGTGGGGTTGGGGTATCTGCGGCTGGGGCAGTCGGCCACGACCTTGTCGGGCGGCGAGGCGCAGAGGGTCAAGCTGGCAGCGCACCTGGCGCAGGCGTCGACCAAGGGAACACTCTTCATTTTCGACGAGCCAACTACGGGGCTACATTTCGACGACATTGCCAAGCTGTTGACGGCGTTTCAGCGGTTAATCGCGAGCGGCGGCAGTCTACTGATCATCGAGCATAATTTCGAAGTGATTCGAAACGCGGACTGGATTATCGACCTGGGTCCGGAGGGCGGGGATGCGGGCGGCCGGGTGGTAGTGGCGGGGACGCCGGACGTCGTGGCAGCGTGCGAGGCATCGCATACAGGACGTTTTCTGCGCGCGTGATAGCATCGGTGGTTAACCGATGATTCGCTGGCTATTGCTGTCGACGGGAATGCTGTGGGCGGCTGCGTCCGACGGTCCGACGATTCTGAAGACACAGTGTGTGGCGTGCCACAATCCGGCCAACCGGCAGGGTGGTTTGGATGTGTCGACGCGGGAGCGGCTGGTGCAGGGAGGCGACCGGGGTCCGGGGATTGTCGCAGGCGATCCAGCGGCGAGCGCGGTGATTCAAAGGGTGCGGCAAACCGTTCAGCCGGCGATGCCGATGGGCGGTAAGCCGCTGGACGCGGAGAGCATCGCGATTCTTGAGAAGTGGATCAAAGGCGGGGCGGTTTATGGAGAGCCGCTTGCGCCGCAGTCAGCGCATGGGCGGGCGAAAGCGGTGGAGCACTGGGCCTTTAGCAAACCGGTTCGGCCAGCGGTTCCGCAGACCAAACTGGATGGCTGGGTTCGGAATCCGATTGATTCGTTTCTGGCTGCCGATTGGGAGAAGAACGGGTTGAAGCACGCGGGCGAGGCGAGTCCACGGGTGCTGTTGCGCAGACTGTATCTTGACCTCACCGGTTTGCCGCCGACGCCGGCCGAGATGCGGGCGTATCTTGCCGATCAATCGCCGCGGGCGTATGAGCGCAAGGTGGACGAACTTTTGTCGAGTCCGCGCTATGCGTTGCGGTGGGCGAGGCACTGGATGGACATCTGGCGCTACTCAGACTGGTACGGGCGGCGGCCGCTGAATGACCAGCGGTTTTCGCACCGGCACATCTGGCGCTGGCGGGATTGGATTGTCGATTCACTGCGGGCGGACAAACCGTATAGCCGGATGTTGCAGGAGATGATTGCGGGTGACGAGATCGCGCCGGGCGATCCGGACACGTTACGCGCCACTGGCTACCTGGTGCGGTCGTTTCACCGGTTCAACCGCAACGTCTGGTTGCAGGACACGGTGGAACATATCGGGTTCGGGATGCTGGGGCTAACAGTGAAATGCGCCCGCTGCCACGATCACAAGTACGACCCGATTCCGCAGGAAGACTACTACCGGCTGCGGGCGTTCTTTGAACCGTACGACGTACGGCACGATCGTGTGCCCGGGCAGGCGAACCTGAACGAAGACGGATTGGCGCGGGTGTTTGAAGCGCCGCCGCGCAAGGGCGGGATTGCACCTTATTTCCCGCCGATTTACAAGGACACGTTCCGGTTTATTCGAGGTGATGAGACGAACCCCGACAAGACTCCGCTGTCGCCGGGGATTCCGTCGCTGTTT
>JAEUQD010000607.1 GCA_016789925.1 Bryobacterales bacterium
CGAAGCTTGGTTTCGTGCATTCCGTCGCGCTGCTTACCGTAGGGCGTCCGGACGACGAGTGCCGGGAATCGTCCTTCCCGGTCCGGACGGTACACGTCCGCATAGAGCTTGATACCGTCGCGCATCTGCACGACCACGTTGCTGTCGATGCGAATACGTTCGGTTATCGGCCGAACTGCATCCGCTGCGCACGCCGCCGCCGCGACAAGAAAGAGAAACGGTCGAATCCACATGGTCCACTATCCTATCGCGCCCGGAGGATGGTATTCTCGCCCGAGAACGATGCGTACCACGATTGCTCTTTTCCTGCTCACCGGATGTGCCGGCCTGCAAGGCGCCTGGAAGGCCGGCACGGCCCGCGCCGACATCACCCCGACCGAATCCATCTGGCTCGCCGGCTTCGGCTCGCGCACGAAGCCCTCCGAGGGCGTCCGCCAACGAATCTGGGTGAAAGCCCTCGCGCTCGAAGACGACGCCGGGCAGCGCACGGTCCTGGTCACGGCCGATCTCCTCGGGTTCAACAGGCGCATGGCCGATTTCGTCGCCGCCGAGGCGCTGAGCAAATTCAAACTGACGCGCGAGCGCCTGGCCCTCAACGCTTCCCATACCCACAGCGCTCCGGTGACCGACACGGTGTTGCGGGTCGCCTATCCATTCGGACCCGAACAGGAACCGGCCATCTCCCGGTACACCGAGAAGTTGCTGCGCCAGACCGTCGACGTGATCGGCTCGGCTCTATCCGACCTCCAACCTGCCACACTCGAGTTCGCACAGGGGAATACGGGGTTTGCCACCAACCGGCGCCGCGTCCGGTTGCGTCACCTCCCCGGACCCGTCGACCAGGACGTTCCCGTGCTCGCCGTTAAGGGCGCCGACAAACGGATGCGCGCCATCGTTTTCGGCTACGCCTGCCACGCCACTACTTTGAGCGATAACCTCGTCAGCGGTGACTGGCCCGGCTACGCGCAGGCCGACATCGAATCCTCCAACCCCGGCGCGGTCGCGTTCTTTGTCACCGGTGCGGGTGCCGACGCCAACGCCTTGCCACGCCGTACTGTCGAATTCGCGCAGCACTACGGCGGCGCGATGGCGGAAGCCGTGAATCAGGTATTGAAAGCGCCCATGGAACCGGTCACGGGTCCCCTGAATGCGGCCTTCGCCACTGTCGATTTGCAGTTCGCCGATGTTCCGACACGGGAGCAACTCCAGTCCCGATTGTCGAGCAAGGATTTGTACGAGCGGCGCCACGCACAATACCTGCTCGCCCATTGGGACAAGCACGGCAAGCTGTGGGACCGCTACCCTTATCCCGTCCAGGTCTGGCAGTTCGGCAAGTCCGTCAGGATGATTCTGCTCGGTGGAGAACTGGTTGTCGATTATGCGCTTCGCCTCAAAAAGCAGTATGGCTGGATGGACACCTGGATTGCCGGCTACACCAACGATGTCTTCGCCTATATCCCTTCGCTCCGAGTCCTGAAAGAAGGGGGCTACGAGGGGGGAGGTTCGATGCTTGTTTACGGACAGCCGAGTCCGTTCCACCCCAGTGTGGAAGAGACGATTGTGGATCAAGTGGAGCGTTTAATCCGCAAAGTGGGTGTACAGTAGGGATCGTATGGCTACAGAGAATCGGCGCGATTTCTTGACATCCGCGGCAGGCCTGGCCACACTCGCCGGAGCGGCGAGGCTAGATGCCGCCAAACGTGGTTTTCAGATCGGTTGCTACACCAGACCGTGGGATCAGTTCGACTACAAGGTGGCGCTCGACGGCATCGCCGAGGCCGGCTACAAGTACGCCGGACTGATGACCCACAAGGGTAAGACCTGGGTTATCATCACCGTCGATACGACGCCGGAGGAAGCCGCTGTCATTGGCGAGGAAGTGCGCAAGCGCGGGATGCAGACCATTTCCATCTATGGTGGCGATTTCAAGGTCGCGCAATCGCTGGAAACCGGCATCGCGGGATTGAAACGGCTGATCGACAATTGCGCCGCGGTCCGGTGCCCGAACCTCCTCTTGGGCGGAACCTCCAAGGAAAGCCTGGTGCAGCCCTACTACAAAGCGGTCGAAGAGTGCTGCGATTATGCCGCGTCGAAAAAGGTCGGCTTGAGCGTCAAGCCCCATGGCGGCTCGAACGCCACCGGGGCGCAGTGCCGCAAGATTATCGAAATGGTTGGAAAGAAGAACTTCCGGGTATGGTACGATCCGGGCAATATCTTTTTCTATTCCAACGGCGAAAAAGACCCGGTGGACGACGTTCCTTCGGTCGACGGCTTGGTCGCCGGCATGAGTATCAAGGACTTCGCTCCCCCCAAAGAAGTGTTGATCACGCCAGGAACCGGCAAAGTGAATTTCCGCGAGGTGTTCGCCCGGGCCCGTAAAGGCGGTTTCCGCGGCGGACCGCTGGTGGTGGAGTGCCTGGCCAAGGGGGAAGCTGCCCAGGTGACCGCCGAGGCCCGCAAGACCCGGCTGATGCTGGAAGAACTGACCCGCTCCTAGCGCCTTCATTTCTCCGACAACGCCATGCTCTCACTGAAACCTCTGACCGGCAACGCACCCATGCTGCTAAGCGCGCCCTGGCAAGGTTCGACACTTCTCGACACGCTACGCCCCACGACGCGGCCCTGTGCGCTCTGGACGGCTGTTGAGGCGGTTCCGGTTCCGGGGTCATTTCGTTTCGCAGGGAGTCCGATTCTTCTGAATTTGTGTCGAAATCTGTCGAACTGGGGAGCTTCCAGTCCTGTTTGAGGACGGCGAGGGCGTTGCTGCGTTGGTCAGATTCCGCGAAGCTCCACCGTCAAGCCGCTACCGAGCCAGCAGTTCAGCCGCCAGCCCGCCTCGCCACAACCATGTCCTGCTGCCCCTCAGGAACCCTGCAATAGTGGACGTCAACAAACGACCCTGACAGTCGCTGGATCATATATTGTGGTAAGTGCCAGGTTGTGTGGTACCACTCGGGCACCAGCCCTCGCAGCTTTTCGGAACGCCGGTGGACGAATCCCGTCTCCTGGAGCGTTTGCCGGCCCTCCTCGTCTAACTCACGCCATGCCGGCTGGCCGTAAATGGTGAGCAGAAGCAACCCTCGCGGCTTCAGTATCCGGCTCAACTCCGCCAGCCAGACATCTTGCATAGGCTCGTTTAGGTGAGTGAAGACCGAAAGGCAGTAGACGATATCGAAATGACCGGTGGGATAGGGTAATGGTGGGACCGCAGAGGTGGTGAGGAAGTGGCCTCCACCAAGATGCCGGCTGCACCAATCCACCGCGTCCGCGTCGACATCCACTCCATGAAATTCCGCATTGCCGGCCTCTTGAAGAAACCACCGGATTGTTCGGCCGCAGCCGCATCCAAAATCCAGCACTCGATGACCACGCCCAAAATCGCCGCCCATGTCATCGATAAGTTGGCGGACAAGGTCCGCGCAGCGCTTCCCGACTCGCAGGAACTCACCTGCCGAGATGGTCTCGCTGACGCGAAAACGCAGCATCGCCGGGGGCACCGGACCTTCCGGTAGCGGCGTCCGGAGGCCGTCCGCACACCACAAGCGGACCCGCAGGTGCAATCGGAAAAACCTGTAATAGATCGACCTGGCCGCCGGCTGTAACGCCGGCGGAACCATGCGCCGCAAGTTGAACGGAGAACGCATAGCCCCGGTCCTGAAGTCCGTCACTCTGTTTGCAGCGTCGCAATGAAGGCATCGGCCTCGCGAACCGACTCTTCGATCTCCCGCACCAGCCCATCCACCTCTTTGTCCATCTCCATCGAGGTCTTCTTCAGAGAGGCAATGGCGCGGGCGTTGAGGTTGTGTTTGAGAAAAATCACCTTATCGTGAAACGCCTTGATCACCGGCGTCATCCTCGCTTCCACTTCACGCATCTTCTTCACTAGAACAACCTGGCGCTTCTGCGTATCGGCGAGCATCTGGCGGCTCTGCCGCTTCAACTCGCGGTCGCTGACC
>JAEUQD010000635.1 GCA_016789925.1 Bryobacterales bacterium
GCGCAGGGAGCAAGCCGGGGGACGTACCGGGTCGGCATCACGACGAATACGCGGGGTGGCTGGGAGAAGGACGTGTTCCGGTCGTTTGAGGAGGCGCACGCGATCGGGTACCGGAATGTCGAGTCGTTCATCCACTACTTCGTCGACTACTGGGAGAAACCCCAGGAGTTGAAGAAGCGGCTGGACGACATCGGCGTGAGCTTTGTGACCATCTCGAACGGGGGTCCTCTCGAGATGCACTTCGAAGATCCGTCGCGGCACGCCAAAATCATCGCGGACCATCTGAAGCTGGCGCGGTTCAACAAGAACTTCGGGTGCGATCACTTGAAGATCAATCTAGGTCCGCGGCGGCCGGAGGGGACGACGGACGAGGATTTGAAGCACATCGCGGATGTACTGGGGAAGTTGGGGAAGGCGCTGGCGGCGGAAGGGGTAAAGCTGGCTCCGCACGCGCATATGTGGGCCCAGTTTGAGAACCGGAAAGAGATCGACTACGTGATGACGAACACGGATCCGAAGCACGTTTGGTTTGTGCTGGATACGGGACACATTACGCTGGCGGGGATCGATCCGTTGGAGTTGACGAAGAAGTTGGGGCACCGGATTGTGGAGTTTCACCTGAAGGATACGAAACCGGAGTGGCGAGGGGGCTCGAAGACGCGGCTGGACCGGCCGGACATGATGAACGATCCGCCGTTTTTCGAGTTGGGGAAGGGCGGGGTGGATTTCGAAGGGATCAAGAAGCACCTGGACGGCATCGGATGGTCCGGGTATTGGACGGTGGAATTGGATTCGTCGCCGTTTGTCGGGCCGAAGGAAAGTGCACGACGAAGCTTCGCTTTTCTGCGGGATCGTTTGAAGCTGGACGGAAAGGCATTTGAGCGGCGCGGATAGACGAATCGCAAGAATCCTGGGGTGCGTCCGATAAGGTGAGTGACGGCGCAAAGCGGCAATCGTTGCATGGCCGGCGGCGCCCCGAAGAGTAGGACGAGGTATTGTACAGTGCTATGCTGAAGGTGCCTCGATGGAAGGGGCAGAACCTTGGACGATCGACTCAAAGAATTGATGCAAGAGCTAGGCAACGCGATCAATGAGTCTCTCTCAGACTCAGATCGTATCGCCGCGGCGATCGGCGAAATCAAACGAGCCGGATACGACGTCTTTCTTGTTCTTGAAGCGACGATAGGATTCAACAAGCGAGATGAATCCGATGAAGATGACCAGGCGGAGAGCATGGATGTGCAGAGCGTATCGACCTCTGAACGGATCCGCTGGACGTCACAAGACACCAAATTCCTGAAAGCTCTGAAGATTCTCGTCGACGACGAGAAGGAGTAGTCAGGAAAGCTGGCGATAGACGCGCAGAGTTTTCTGCACCGTGTCTTCCCAGCGGAATAGGGCCGCGCGCACGATCCCTTTTTCAATGAGGGTCGCGCGCAAGACTTCATCAAGGGCCAGACGGCGCAGCCCATCGGCAATTTCTTCCTCTTGAAACGGATCGACCAATAGTGCGGCGTCACCGGCCACCTCAGGCAGGGCGGAGCGGTTTGAGGTGAGAACGGGGACTTGGGCCATCATGGCTTCGAGGAGGGGAATGCCGAAGCCCTCGTCGAGCGACGGAAACGCAAAGATGGAAGCCTGGGCGTAGAGGGTGGCGAGCTGGTGGTCGGTTACAAAACCCGTTGTGGTGATATCGGCGCGGCGGGGGCTGGCGCTGATGGCATCCAGGGTTTCCTGAGCTTCGAAGCCGTGAGAGCCGGCGAGGACGAGACGCCAGCCTTGCGGCATGGCAGCGAAGGCGCGGACAAGGCGGGCCGTGTTCTTTCGCTTTTGCAGGGCTCCGACACATAGCACCACGGGTTGGCGCGGAACGGCGGGAAACTCACGGAAACGAATGCCGTGTGGGGTGACGGTGATCCGCGACGGTTCGACGTTGAGCAGGTCGCTGAGTTGGGAAGCGGTAAAGGCGGAGACAGCGAGAACGGCATCGGCGCGCTGGGCGGCAAAGCGTGCCTGAGCGGAGAAGCGGGCGCGGAACTCGGGCGTGGAGTAGCCGGCGGTGAGAACAAACAGGTCGTGGAAGGTGACAGCGGCGCGTCGCAGGGAGGCAGCGGGAAGGCGCTGGTTGAGTCCGTGAAAGATTGAGGCGCGGGGAACCCAGTTTTCCAGGAGCGGGCGGCGGGAGCACCCTGGGGGAAGGGGCTGGCGCAATGAGGCGAGGAAGCGGTGGGAGCGATAGCACCAGAGCCAGGGGCCGGGATGAGTGGCGAGGCCGTGGAGCAGTTCGCGGGAATAGACGCCTACGCCGGTGAGCTGATCACCGATGCTGTAGGTGGCATCCAAGGCTACTTTCAAGGCCGCTATTGTCGCACAAGGCCTGGCGAAGCTGAGCGCCGGTGAGCGATTGGAACTCACCGTAGGGCTGGAGGACTGCTTCGAGGCGTTGCAGGCGGAGGCGGCACTCGAGTTCGGAGGGGAGAAGGCCAAAGACGGCGAAGCGATGGTCGCCGAGACGGGCCACCAATTCGTGGGCTGAGGTTTCCGCAAAGAGCGTATCGGCGAAGCGAATGGCGGCGAGGTCGCGGTCGGCGGGCGGTGGAGAGAGTTCGAAGTCGAGCAGGTAGGGGTGAAGGTGGTGGAGGTCGGCGAGGGAAAGATCGCGGGCGAGGATTTGATCGAAGGCGCGATGATGGAGCAGCCCGGTGACGTCGTCGAGGAGAGCCAGATTGCGCTGGGCCGAGAGGAGGCGGTGGCGCTCGATGGAGCAGCGGAGGGAACGCTCGAGGGGAATGCAGTCGAGTTCAGATTCGACGATGAAGTCCTGGGCACCCTGGCGGACAAGCGCGAGACCGATCAATTCGTCGCCCGGCGCGACCAGGAGGACGATGGGGATATCGGTGGCGGCGCGGCGGAGTTGAAAGAACGCAGGCACGGCGGGGTCGTTGACGGCCGCGGCGTGATCGAAGAGGAGGACATCGAAGGAGGCGCGGCGCAGTTCGGCGACCGCCTCATCGATGTCGAGCGCGTACGTGCGCTGCCAGCTTCCGCGCAAGCCGCGCGCGAAGCGGGTTTCATCCATCTCGGAGAAAGCTTCTTCGAGCAACAGGACCCGGTCGGGATCGTCGCAGGCGATGAGAACTCTATTTGTTCGTTCAGTCACGGGGAACACTCGCTAGTGAGCTAAGTTGTATTCCTTCAACTTGCGATAAAGGGTCGTACGGCCGATGCCAAGGAGGAGAGAGGCGAGGTTGCGGTCGCCTCTGGTGAACTGGAGCGCGTTGAGAATCGCGCGCTTCTCGAGTTCGGCGAGGGGGATGACAGGCTGCGGTTCAGCGGAGGGCAGGATGGGCGTGTCTGGCAGGGTAGGGTTTGTAGAGGCGGCCCGGCTGCGGAGATGGTTCTGCACCTGAGATGGAAGATTGATGACATCGATGAGCGGTCCGGAATTGACGGCGACCATCTGGTGCACAAAGTTCTGAAGCTCGCGCACGTTACCCGGCCACGAATAGGAGAGCATGGCCTCGCGGGCAGGGCCGGTGAGCTCGTAGTTGCCGGGATAGCGTGCGAGGAAGTAGTCGATGAGGACGGGGATGTCATCGGGGCGTTCGCGCAAAGGGGCGACGCGGACGGTGACGACACTCAAGCGGTAATAAAGGTCGGCGCGGAACGTGCCACGGTTGACCTCCTGGAGAAGGTCGCGATTGGTGGCGGCGATGATGCGGAAATCGCTTTGGCGCGTGACGGGCGAACCGACGGGACGGAATTGCTTCTCTTCGAGAACACGGAGGAGCTTAGCCTGCATGTCGAGCGGGAGTTCGCCGATCTCGTCGAAGAAGGCTGTGCCGCCGTTGGCGTGCTCAATCAGACCGGCTTTGGCTCCAACGGCTCCGGTGAAGGCACCGCGGGTGTGGCCGAAGAGTTCAGATTCAATCAGCGTGGGGACGATGCTGGTGCAGTCGATGACGACGAAGTTGCCTTCGGGAGCGGCGTCGTAGAGAGTGCGTGCGAGGAGACCCTTGCCGGTGCCAGTTTCGCCGAGGACGAGAAGCGGGCACCGCTGGCGGGCGAGGCGCTCGACGTGCCGCAGCAGTTGGCGGGTGCGTTCGGATACGCCCACGATGGGGACCGTATTGGGGTCTTGCGTGCGGACGGCGGCAGACTGCATGAACTTTCAATGAAGAAGTGGCTGCCGGGGCGAGGTTTTCTCGGATTAAGTGATGTCGTCCAAACGCAGTACAAACGCATCCGGGAACTCGGCGGAGAAGCTGCGGCGGAAGGCGTCGGCTTCGGTGGTGGAGGGAAATACGCCGACAAAGATGCGCCACCGGCCGGAAGGGCTGAGGGATAAACGGGCGTCGCTGTAGCGGGTCTGAAGGGATTGGTAGAACGCCTCAGCGCGAGCACGATCGGCAAAGGAAGCGATCTGGACGGTGAAGCGTTGCGTGGCAGTAGGGGACGGAGGCGCGGAAGCGGGAGGTTGCGGTGGAGGTGGGATGACTTCGAGGCGAACGCGCGCAATGCCTGGCCCGATCATGTTGACCGACCGGGCGGCGGCGCGCGAGAGATCGATGATGCGACCGCGCACAAAGGGACCGCGATCGGTGATCCGGACATCGGTGACCCGACCGTTATCGAGGTTGTACACGCGTACCCAGGTATTGAACGCCCAGTTGCGATGGGCAGCGGTGAAGCGCTCCATGTCATAGATCTCGCCGCTGGCGGCGCGGCGTCCATGATAAGGATACCCGTACCAACTGGCGATGCCGCGCTGCTGCTGGCCGATCTTGGGAGTGACCGCTTTGACGGGCTTGCGCGCACCACAGCCGGATGCGGCAACAAAGGCCACAAGCGGAAGAAGAGAGAGCGGAAACCGGAGTCGCAGCGTCAAATAAGACCTCCAAGACCTAAAAACAATTCTATCGCTTAGCGTTTTTTTGTGAAGAGGGAAAGGGGCGATGGGAGGCGAGTCGTGAGTTGTGTGTTTTTCGCTTGACTTTTATTCCAGATGACCTTATATATGAATCACACTGCGATTCTTCGTGGATCGCAAATTTTGATGTTAGGGAGAATGTATCAATGAAGTACGCAGCAGCTAAAAAGCCCGCAAAAAAGGCCCCAGCGAAGAAGAAGGCCGCCGCCAAGAAGAAGAAGTAGGAACGGCGGTCCCGCAAGGGATCTTTCAGACTGTCATTGAGGCCCCGAGTTTGTCGGGGCCTTTTTCACGTTTGGGGTTCGTTTTTGGCGAGGAGCAGCGTGCGGAACATCTCTCCCATGCTGAACAGAAGGGTTTTCAGGTGCTGGCGACTTTGGGGGCTTGCGCCCAGCACCTCCTGGAACTGATCGGCTTCACCAGCACGGAGAAGAGTTTGGGTGAGGGACTCGATGCGTACGGTGCGCCAGTGAAGGGATTCCGCATGGGCACGAAGCGCAGTGAAGTTGACGTGCGCGGTGATGTCGCGTTCACCGGGATCGGCGAGGACATCTTCGGAAGCGCGATGGGCGCGATAGCTCATGAGAGTGCCTTGCGGGAAGCGAATGAGTTCGGCGGTGGCGTAGCCGTAGTCAATGACAAGCAGGTAGCCACGGTTGAGGCGCGCGTTGATGGAGTCGAGGGAGTCGAGCGCGGCGAGGTTTACTTCGATGCGCTGCCCATCGGCGAGGTTGGGCAAGTACTTCGCAATGTAGGAGGCTGTGCGGGCGTCGACAGAGGGGCCGTGGGTGAAGTGAAAGCGCTCGCCGGCGTAATCGACGAGGACCTCGTGGAATGTGTTGGCGCGCCGTTCAATGAGTGAGACGGGAAGCGCATCGAAGAACTCGTTGGCGAAGACGAGGCCATGGAAGGAATCAGGCATTGCGCCGCGCCGCACATCGATGGGGAGATACCGCCAGCGGGAGAAGTAGGGCGCCATTTCGCCGCGGCCCGCGCCAAGTTCGACGATGGTAGCTTCGGAGGAGGGAAGAAGCTGTTGGACGATGTTGCGGATGAGCAAGCCGAAGACGGGTTGGAGTTGTTCGGCAGTGTAGAAGTCGCCTTTGACGCCAAAGGGATCGCGCGGACGCGTGTAGTAGCCCCATTCG
>JAEUQD010000644.1 GCA_016789925.1 Bryobacterales bacterium
CTGGATTCACGCGCGCTTCGAGCACTGGCTGGAGTTGCCGATGGCCGAGGGGCACGGGGACCATTCGACCGAACTGATGCTGATGGGCCTGTCGGTGGTGGTGGCGTTTCTCGGAATCTTTTTGGCGAGTAAGTTTTATCAGGCGAAGGTGGGCGGTCCGCTGTACCCGGTGTTGCTGAATAAGTGGTACGTGGATGAGATTTACGACTTTCTGTTTGTGCGCGGCTTGACCAAAGGCGGCGGATTGCTGCTGGGGTTGTTCGACAAGCGCGTCGTGGATGGCGGCGTGAACGGGGCGGGATGGTTGACGCGGTTCACGTCGACGCTGTCGATCTGGTGGGACACGTGGGTGATTGACGGGCTGGTGCGGCTGAGCGCGTTTGGCGTGAAGGTGGCGTCGTTCCCGGTGCGCGTGGTCCAGAACGGGTATGTGCAGTCGTACGCGCTGGTGTTCACGGCGGGAGTGGCGTTGGCGTTTCTCTATTACATAACCAAATGAACGGGAACTTGCTGAGTTACGTCCTTTTCCTCCCCTTGCTGGGGGCGCTGGTGTTGCTGGCGCTGCCGAAGCAGGCTGTCAGGCTGTGGGCGAACGTGGTGGCCATTGCCGGATTCCTGATCTCGATCCCGCTGGTGACGAGCTTTGACAAGTCCAACGGTGGGTTCCAGTTTGTCGAACGGGTGGATTGGATTCCGACGTTCGGCATTCAGTATCACGTCGGGATTGACGGCATCAGCCTGTTGCTCGTGATGTTGACCACGCTGATTGGTGTCGTGGCCGTACTTGCATCGTGGAGCGCGGTGCAGGAGAAGACGAAGGGCTACTATGCAATGCTGCTCATCCTGCAAACCGGGATGATCGGCGTGTTCGTTTCTCTGGACTTCTTCCTCTGGTTCATCTTCTGGGAAGTGGTGCTGGTGCCGATGTACTTCCTCATCGGCGTGTACGGCAGTTCGCGGCGGCTGTACGCGGCCATCAAGTTCGTCATCTACACGCTGGCGGGCAGCATGCTGCTCCTGCTCGGCATCTTGACGCTCTTCTTCCAGTACCATGCGCAGACCGGCCAGTACACGTTCAACATCGCCGAGTTGATGAAGCTCGACATGACCCTGGGCTTGCAGCGGTGGGTGTTCTGGGCGTTCTTTATCGGGTTTGCGATCAAGGTGCCGATGTTCCCCTTCCACACCTGGCTCCCCGATGCGCACACAGAAGCGCCGACGGCCGGATCGGTGATCCTGGCTGCCGTGCTGCTGAAAATGGGGACCTACGGGTTTATCCGGTTCTCGCTGCCACTACTGCCGAAGGCGTCGATTGATCCGGTGATCATCCAGGCGATGGCGGCGTTGTCGATCATCGGCATTTTGTATGGCGCGCTGGTGAGTTTGATGCAGTCGGACTGGAAGCGGCTGGTCGCCTATTCGTCGGTGAGCCACCTGGGCTTCTGCACACTCGGGATTTTCGCGTTGAACCCGAACGGCATCGCCGGTAGCGTCATCCAGCAGCTCAACCACGGGATTTCGACGGGCATGCTCTTCCTGATCGTCGGCGTGGCCTACGAGCGGCGCCATACGCGGGAAATCAAAGAATACGGCGGCTTGGCGCACGTGACGCCGAATTTTGCCAAGGTGTTTGCGTTCGCGATGCTGAGTTCAGCCGGATTGCCGTTGCTGAATGGGTTTGTGGGCGAGTTCACGATCCTGCAAGGCGCGTTTGAAACCAACCGGGCCTGGGCGGCTCTGGCGGTGCCTGGCGTCGTGTTGGGCGCGGCGTACCTGTTGTGGTTGTACCAGCGAACCATGTTGGGCACGGTCACCAATCCGGCCAATGAGAAGCTGTCCGATTTGTCCCTGCGCGAGTGGGTTGTGTTCGCCCCGCTGATTGCCTGGGCGATTTGGATTGGCGTGTATCCCAAGCCATACTTCGACATCCTGGAGAAGCCTGTGGCGCTACTGGTCGAGCGTGTCCGTCCGGAGTATTTCGCGGGGGTGATGCGATGAGCCAGTTCTACACGGCGACCGACCACTTTGCGGTCTTGCCGGCGTTACTGCTGGCGTTGTTCGGGTGTGGACTGTTCATCGTCGACTTCTTTCTGAAGCCCGAACAGAAATCGAGGCTGGTGTGGGTCTTGCTGTTGGCGGAGGGGTTTGCGGCCGCGGCGCTCTACCGGCAACAGTCGTTTCTGTCGAGCCGTCCAGGCATGGACATCGTCGCGTTTCGTGGAGCGCTCACTATCGACGGACTGTCGGTGTTTTTTAACTGGATCTTTATCGCAACCGCGGTGCTAGTGGCGCTGATCTCTTATTGCTATCTGGCGATTGAGCGGGAGCATCACGGCGAGTATTACGGCCTGATCCTGATGGCGCAGAC
>JAEUQD010000651.1 GCA_016789925.1 Bryobacterales bacterium
GAACAGCATCTTCCGGTGCCGCTCCGCGTGGTCCGCGGGAGTAAGGCCGGCGAGGGGACGAAACACTTCCAGCTTGACCGATGCCCGCAACTGCGCTTCGACACCCGCCGCCAGCGTACTGTCTTCCTGATCGGTGGGATCAAACAGCAGGTACACGTTCGGCGTCGATCCCGGGGGCGCCGCCTGTTCCGATGTCGTCGCAGGTTTCAGTAACCCCAACACCGCCTCAATCATGCTTCGCGCTGACGGGTTCTTCAATACCGTAATGTCGCGCGGCAGATCCCGCCCTTGCTCAATTCGCTCGCGCAGCGCCTGCTGGCGCTCGTCCATCGCTTCCCCCGCCGCAGCCGGCGCCAGGTAGAACACCAGCTTCTTTCCCTCGTCGAGCGCCGCCTGAATCTGATCCTCGGCAAACCGGTCGTACCCCGACCCGATGACGTGCACGCTCAGCACACAGGGCTCGATCTGGCGTCGCACATATGCCGCGTTGTAGGTGTTGTCGAGCGCGCCCCTCGGCCGGATCCCGAAGCCACGAGCCGCCAATTCGTTTTTCACGGCTTGTCCGGTCTCCTCGACATCCGCTGCCGCCGCCGCGACAAACACCGTCTGCCGCTGGTTGTACATCGCCTCCAGCAAGCACGCCAGCGCGTGCGCCACCCGTTCGATCCCTGTCCGGAAATCCGCGCTCTCCGGAACGAATTCGATCAAATCGTCAGGGGGCGGGGCCGTCTTGAAAAACGGATAGTCCTGAAGCGCCGCTAGTAACTCACGATGCCCGCCGTCCGGGTACGGCGTCTTGATCACCTTCATCAACCGTGAGATGTCATCGACGAGAGAATCCTGCGGGGAGGCAAAGCCCGACAGGAACAATCGCCGTTCGCGGCTGCACCACTCCGAGTCCCGGTAACTGGGCGACACCAGGGCGACAAACGCCGCGCAATTCTTAATCCCCTCTTCAATCTCCTGCGCCCACTGATGGCCGATCCGGATCTTCTGCGTGTCCTGCCAGAAGTCGGCCCGGATGCCCCAGCGCTGTTGCAGCCGCGCGGCCAGCCCTGCCCGGAACGCGTTCACCCACTCGCTGCTGTCCGCGTGGGCATAGCTGATGAAGATGTCGTGCTTGAGCCCGGGTACATGAGCCATGGGCGATCTGTGCCCCGCAGTGTATCACGTCCGGCATTTCCTAATGAATGTGTGCCGGGATGAAATCCGAACTGCCTTACGATATCGTAGACCGAGCAAGGAGGCGAGTTGACTCTCACGGAAAGAACCCAACAGATTTACGCCGCATTCGGCCGCGGCGACGTTCCTTTCATCCTGGACCAACTGGACCCGGACGTTCGCTGGGAAGATTGGGGCGAACCGAACTCCGCCCAACGCGCTGGTGTGCCCTGGCTGAAAAACCGCCATGGCCGCGGCGGCGCGCGCGAGTTCTTCGAAATCGTCGGGACGATGAAGTTTCACCAGTTCTCCGTGCTCTCCATCATGGAAGGCCCGAATCAGGTGGCCGCGGAGGTCGAACTGGAGATCGAACTGCCAGGCGGAACTCGCTTTCGCGAGCAGGAGATCCACCTCTTCACCTTTGGATCCGACGGCCAGATTGTCCGCTTCCGCCACTACGGCGACTGGGCGACGCACATCGACGCGGCCGCCTCAATGGCGAGTTGAAGGTCTGAACTTAGTCGCCCGCGAAGCGGAACGCGTAAAGGTCCGCGTCCTTCAGCACAAACCGCAGACGCACGGGCGTCCCCGCCAGTTTGCTCACGTCGGTTGAGTTCTTCCAGGAGACCGGGCGGTCTACGGCATCGCCGAAGACTTCGTCGCAGTCCGATTCGGTGAATCCGGGGATCGGCTGGCCCGCGGCATTCTGAAGTTCAACCCGGACCACGCCCGCGGCCGAGGTCGCGAAATTCAGGCGCAGCCGCCCGCCCTCGAACCGCACCGGCCGGGTCACTACTTCGCCTCCGCCCCAGGCCGCGTTCACCGAGACAAAGCCGTCCAGACGCAGGCTGTAGCGCCGCACCTCGCTGCTGTTGCCGGTCCAGTAACTCTCGCTCGCATACAGCGAAAGCTCATTCGCCGCGCCCGGCAGCGCCGATCTGGTTTCGACCAGATGCCACCCAATATATTGGTGGCCGTAGTTCCAGGTTCCCTCGCGCTCGACGCCTGGGCGCAGGAAGGCCTCGTTCCAGCGGTGGAACAACACTCCGTCGCGGCTGGCCATGAGGAGCCCTTCGGTCACAGCCGTGCCGTAGCGGACATGCGCGGCCGACCGCGCTTCACGGTGCTCCACTTCCGGCAGCGCCCGCAGCGATGGCGACCATGGACGTTCGACGTACCGCGTCGGAAACCCGATCAGCAGGTGCGGCGCGCGGTGATACGGCTTCACCTGGTTGGTGTAGAGTTGCTCGGCCGGCGAATCGACGTATCGAAGATCGGTGGAGTCGGTCCAACGGAGGAAGTCGGAGGAAGTGCCGGTGCGAATGGCACGCACGCCGCTCGGTTTCCACGTCTCCCCGGTGGTCAAGCCCGCCGTGAAGATTCTCCAGTAGGCCCGGTACTGCTTCCGGACGGGGTCCCAGAACGCGAGGTTTTGCGAATCGAACGCACCGTTGGTGATGACGGGCGCCGCACTCATGGGCGACCACCGGAACCCGTCGGGCGACTTCAGGGGCACCAGGCCGTGAGCGGTCTTCGCGGCGGACCTGACGATGGCCTTGTAGCGCGCATCGGCGGGCGCCGCGGGATTCTCGTCCTTGAAGATAGCCGGGTGGGCGGCATCCAGGACGACACTGCCCATGGGACCGCTGGCGAGCACGATGTTGTTCGCCTTGGAACCGCGGAATTCGACTAGGTTCAGTTCTGGCTTCCGCCAGCGGATGCCGTCGTCGCTTTCCGCATAGCAGCAGAAGCCGGGGTGTGCGTCGCTGCGGAGCTTTCCGCCGGAAACGTCCAGATGGTAGGCCTTGTAGTACATCCGGTAGAGGTTCCCGTCCTGGAACACGCTATGGTATCCGCTGCCGGTACCCTCCCAAGGAGCATCGTGGACGAGGACAGTCTCGCGCGGCTCGGGATGATGCAGCCGCGGCATCGCGGTGCCGGCCAACCGGTCCACCAGATAGCGATCCACGAACAATTCGCGCCTGTCGGCGATTTCTACGGGCACCGGAGAGTCTGGGGGCGGGAGGGCCAGAGCGGCCGCGGCCGTGGCGGCATAGGTGGTAAACACGCGCCGGGTGATCATAGGAACGATTGTCTCCGAAGCCGCGCCGCAGGTTAAGAGGCAGAGGCATTTGTCCTGGTACCAAACCGCAGAAATAAAGGCGTCGTGTATCTTGCCTTCTCCGAGATCAAAGTCGATGATAGTCTCTGACTCCAAACGGGTTGAGGGAGCTGTACTGGGTGAACCGTAGAGGATTTCTGCGAACGATGGGCGCTGGATTGGTGTCGCGCGCACTGCCCGCTGCTTCTTCCAACACCAACGTCGTGCTCATCCTGGCCGACGACCTCGGCTATGGGGATCTTGGTAGCTATGGCTCCCGGCTGGAGACGCCGCAATGCGACCGCCTCGCCCAGGAGGGGATGCGGTTTACCAGCTATTACTCCGGGAGTCCGCTCTGCTCACCGGCCCGAGCCGCATTGTTGACCGGACGCTATGCCCCCACTACCGGGGTTCCCCGGGTCCTGATCCCGAATGATGAGTTAGGATTGCCTGCCGAACTGCCCACCCTGCCCCGCGTGCTCAAGCAAGCCGGGTATCGCACCAAGTGCGTCGGCAAATGGCACCTCGGAACGCGCCCGGAGATGCACCCCCTCCGCCACGGTTTCGACGAGTTCTACGGGCTGCCTTACAGCCACGACATGTTCCCGCTGCCGTTGCTCAACAATGGTGACGAGGTGGAGCAGTCACCGCGTCCCGACAAGTTGACCGGTCGGTTTACCGAGCAGGCTGTCGAGTTCATCCAGCGCGACGACCAACGCCCCTTTTTCCTGTATCTCCCGCACACAGCCCCTCACATCCCACTGGCGCCCTCCGCCCGCTTTATGAAAAGGTCGCGGCTCGGCTCTTATGGTGATGTCGTCTCGGAACTCGACTGGAGCGTTGGCGAAGTCCTTCGCGCCCTGCAGGAATCCGGGCACGACCGCGATACCCTCGTCCTGTTCACCAGTGACAACGGTCCCTGGTACCAGGGCAGCGCGATGCCGCTCCGCGGTCGCAAGGGGACGAACTACGAGGGCGGCTCACGCGTTCCTTTCCTTGCGCGCTATCCGGGCGTCATTCCTGCCGGCGCCACCTGCTCGGGTGTCGCCGCTGCTATGGATATCCTGCCCACGGTGGCAGCCCTCACCCGCGCGCCGGCTCCGGACGGCCTTGACGGAATCGACATCTCCCCGTTATTGCAAACCGCCGACGAGCAGATTGACCGTGATGTTCTGCTCTACTTTGACGTTGTCTGGGCGCAGTGCGGGCGTCTCGGTAAGTGGAAGCTCCACGTCTCGCGGCTCAACGCCAACCGCTGGGCCGAACTGCCACCCTCCGGGTTGCGCAATCTTCCCCTGCCGCATCCGGAACTTTACGACCTCGACGCCGATCCCGGCGAAAATTACGACGTCGCCGCCCAGAACCCTCAAGTCGTCACAGAGATTCTGGCCCGGATGCAGGCCAAGATCGACACGCTCTCCGCCGACATCCGCAGCGCCTGGTACGGCACGTTCGGCATCCCCGTACAGGATACCCCCGAAGGCTCGACGCCGCGCCCAGCCTGATACACTTCCTCAAGACGCCTGAGCTGTTCCCGGCTTCGGCGACGCGTGTACTCTTATGAGCAGACTCACCCTTTGGGCCCTCGCCTGGACGTTGACCGTCTCGTGCCTGGCCGCCCAAAGCACCCAAACGGACTGGAGCGTTGTAAGCGGCCTTCACGCGGGAACGCCCGTCGAGGTCGTTTTCGGTAATCTGAAACGCGCGGCCGGTCCGGTTGTCGAGGCTGCCGACGACCACCTCACCCTGCAGACCGCGGGTGGCCCCACTCGGATTGCCCGTTCGGACGTGAGGCGGGTGAACGTCACCTCGCGGTCGCGAGGCAAGCGCGCAATCCTCGGACTCGCCATCGGCGCCGGAGCCGGGGCCGCGATCGCGGCCATCGCAGTCAATGCAAAAGATATCGATCTCCGGTATGACCTCAGCATCGGCGTCCCAATGGTACTGGGCGGAGCAATCGGCGCCGGCGTGGGCGCGGCGACCGGCGGCCCCAGGACCGTGTATCGGGCTCCCTGAGGACGAGACCTCGCTTGGGGTCCAGTGCGGCCCCTCAGTGCGCGCTGATGCGACGCCGGGCAAACACGAGACCCAAGAGACCGGCCCCGATCAGACCGACGGTGGCAGGCTCTGGTGCTTCGGCCGGCGTGAGGTCCACCCGCAGTCCAACTTCGCGGTTCGAGTTGACCGAACGGAAGATCAGGGTGTTGTCGCCTGTCACAAAGCCGCTGTCGATCAGAAACGGATTGCCCGTGGAGGCATAGCTTCCTGTCGGGGCGACGAAGAAACTGTCGAAACAGACTTGATTCAACTGGATGCCACAGAGGCCGGTGGTGTTGGATGTGCCAAGGCCCTGAGGCACTGCTCCGGCAACCCCGAGCTTGCCGTCAACCCAGTAATTCCCCGAGATTCCCAACACGTGCGATGCTTCGCTGACGTGAAAAGTGATGGCGAATTCGTACAGGGCCAAGCCGAAATCCATGTCGCTGCCGATCGGTGTATTTTCGGGGTATTTGACAGTACCGTCCTGCCTTACGGCCGGTACAATCCACTGGGACGAGTCCCCAGCTCCGAGACTGGCGACATTCCAGTAGACGTCGTTATTGATTGGATCCACGACAGCCGCGTCCGCCGGAATGTACACGGGACTGTTGAGGAACGAGGTCCCGGCGGTACACGTGCCGGCGCCGGTTGGACAACTCCCACCGGAAACCCGCCAGCCGGTAGTACCGGTGTCATAGAGACCGGAAATCACTCCGGCAAATGTGGCTGGGGTAACCGTGGCCAACCCGATAAGACCCGCCACGGCGAAGAAAGCGAGACGCGAAAAGCCGCGAGTAAGCATATTGTGATGTTGGTCCTTAGCCAGCCTCAGAATCACACCAAATCAGTTCCAGCACAACCAGTACAGTATGACTGGAGCGTCTAGTACTTGTCCAGGCAAATTTAGACTTGACGTTGCACTGCGGCCGGAAGCGTCAGAGGAATGGTGGCGGCTAGTCGACGACGGTCGCCTTCTTGATGTAGTCGAGATTCGGGAAGTCGCGTTGGAGATAGGCGTTACCCTCGGTCCGGATACGCATCTGATCGGGCGATTCGCCGTAGCCGGAGTGGAGTTGGGTGACGATTCCCATCCCTTCGGTTACCCTGCCGAAGGGAGTAAAGCCTTGCGAATCGAGGCGGCGATTATCGCCGAGGTTGATGAAGATCTGGGTGGACCGGGTGTTGGGTTCGCCGCGTTTGGCGAAGGTGACCGTGGCGGGCGTATTGGGCATGGCCGGCGGGTCGTCGGGAATATTGGCTTCCATCCACTTGGAGTCGAGGGCCGGGTCGCCCTTGATGCCGAACTGAACGACAAACCCCGGGACAATGCGGAAGAAGCGGGCCGTATCGTAGTAGCCCATCTTGACGAGTTGGTGGAACCGGTCTGCGCCGATGGGTGACCAACTGCGGACCACATCGATGTAGAAATCACCCTTGGTGGTCTCGAATTTGACGCGGTAGGAGTCCGGACCCTGGGGCGGCGCCGTGCCGGAATCAGACGAGGAACAGCCGGCCAGTAAGGCGGCGAGAAGGAGAACGGAGAAATTGGCGAGCCTCACTCTTGCTATTGTGCCAAAGGCGGAAGTGTGGCCGCTTCGTCAATCGTGAGTTGACCTTGAGTTGCATCCAGGGTAGCCATCACGCCCAGCGGGAGCGTGGCCTGATCGGAGGTGTGGCCGATGGTGAGGCCGGCGAGCACGGGAACGCCAAGGCGGCCGAGGATGTTGTCGATGGTCTCGCCCAGGGTAAAGGGACTGGCCGTGGACGGGCGGTAGGCGCCAGGACCACACTCCGAACATTCGCCCCAGACCACGCCGAGGCAGTCGCGGAATTTGCCGGCCAAATGAAGTTGGATGAGCATCCGGTCAATCGAGTAGGTCTCTTCGCCGACGTCTTCGATAAAGAGGATCTTGCCACGGGTGTCGATTTCGTAGGGTGTGCCCATGGTGGTGGAGATCAGGGTGAGGTTACCGCCAATCAAGGGACCACGGGCACGGCCCGGCCGGATCGTGCGCCAAGGGTGATTCGGACGCAGCGGGTTGGTTTCGGGAGGATTCCGGATGTGGCCGATCGGCTTGGGGGTAAAGAGGGCCTTTCGGAAGTGCTCCTGGGTGTAGGGACTAAAACTGGAGAGCACGACGGGGGAATGAAAGGTGACCAGGCCGGCCAGTTGATGGAAGGCCAGGTGGAGGGCGGTGATATCGGAGTAGCCGGTGAAGATCTTCGGGTGGCGTTTGAGAATCGAATAATCGATCCGGTCGAGAATCTGCATGGTTCCATAGCCGCCGCCGACCGGGAAGATCGCGTGGATGGCCGGGTCCTGAAACGCCTCGTGCAGGTCCGCAACGCGCTCGTCGATGGACTGGGAAAAAGAGACTGAGCGTTTGCCGAGCGAGCGCGCGGGCTTGAGTTTCAGACCAAAGAAGTCGATGGTGCGTTGGACGTTAGCAAGGCGATCGGGGTCAGGGACGGGGGTGGAGGGCATGATGACGGCAACGGTATCGCCGGGGCGGAGTGCGTGAGGTTTGAGCAGAGCAGGCGGCGGCGAGGTCTGTGTCAAGGCGCAGGAAGAGGCGCCAAACTGGATTGCCGCGCGGCGCGTCCACTGCGGACGCAACTGGTTCATGACGCCGATGCTTACAGTGTACGTGGTTTGGGGGAGGCGCAGCGCGCTCGCGGCGCCCCGGTTCGTTTTCCAAGTCAGGGCGTCATTTCGTTTCGCAGCGGCTCCGATTCTCAGAAATGGTGTCGAAATCTGTCGATTCGGGCAGTTGCAGTCCTACTTGAAAACGACGAAGGCGGGCTTTTGGGCGAATAAATTGCGAAAATTCCGGGCCGGAGAGGACCTGGGTAGTTCGGAGTCCGAAGCCGGGCGCGATGGCCCCAGCGGCCTGTATGGAGGATAAATTGGTGTCGAAATTTTGAGCGATCAGGCGGCCGGCGCCAGGGATAGGGCGGGAGCGCCGGAGCTGCTACCCGTGCTTCAGCATGCCCTATTGCAGACCTGTCTCAAGTGGAAGGGACTGCCGCAGAAGGAGGCCAGCCCACGAATCGATCTCGATCATTACGTGCTAGCGGGAGAATGGACGGCGCGCTGGACCAGCCGCCGAACAGGTGTTCCGGGAGGAATTGGACGACGCGGGGCGAATGTGGGCCGAGCGGATCTTCCGCTGCATCACCACTACAGAACTGGGACGGCCCGTGCGGCGGCCAACGCGACTGGCTTCGCTCTACGGCGTAGCCGGCGCGCGGTTCGCTGGTTCAGTCTGGCAGCGGCGGTGGCGCTGGTGATTCTGGCTGTGGTGTTGTATTACTCAAACCGCCAGGCAGAGGCACGAGCCGTGGAACTCGGGGCGTTGAAGGTCGTTCGCGACACACTGTCTCAGGACCTGGATAAGCGCAAACAGGCCGAGACCTCATTGGTTAGTCAAATCGCGAGTTGGAACGCCAACCAAGGCTCCACCAAGGAAGAGAGCGACAGGGTGGCCAGAGAAAAGGCAGACCTTGAGGCGAGGCTGGCGGAATCACGCAAGGAAAGCGGCGATCTGGCGGTGTGGGTTAAGGAATCAGCGGATCTGGTGGCCAGCGTGAAATCGCTCCAGAGCCGGCTGGAGCAAATCCAGAAAGAACGGGATGACGCCGTTCGGGCGCAGGCAGCCGCAGAAACGAAGGCGGGGCAACTGGAAGGCCGAGTGAATACGCTGACAAAAGAACTGGAGGCCGCACGTGGCGGAACAGTCCGGAGAACAGAGTCGACCAAGGAGGGACCGGTTGCTGGAAGCAAGGACACCAAGACTCCAAACAAAGTAGAGCAGGCGAAATGGCGCGGGTATACGGCGAGAGAAAGCGAAATTTCACAGGGCAACATTTCTGGGCGCGAGGATATTTCGTATCGACGGTAGGCCGCGACGAGGCCGTGATCCGAGAGTACATTCGAAACAAAAGAAGGAGGACGAGCGACTCCATCAGCTGAAGCTTCAACTATAGCCGGCCACCGTTCAGGTGGCCCAAGAGATTCGGGGCCGCGTTAGCGTCCCCGCCCAGCCGCTTTGAGCGGCTCACAAAATAAAGCCCCCGGGTTTGCCGGGGGATAAGCGCAGCGTTACCAGGCCTTAGAGGGGCTGGACGCTTTGGGTGATCCGCTTCTCCGAAGCACTCACAAGCCCAACCTCGATGGACGTTCGGAGTGAGGCAAGCACGATGGTTGTGGACGGAGCGTTGGCTGGCGCTACAAACTAGAGGAAGCGCTATGCAGGGGATTCTGGTTCATGGGGCGAATCATTTCATCGTCCGCGGTCCGCTGCCGGACCTGAAGGCGGCGCGGCGGCTGGTGCGCCTTTGGGAGATTCCGGAACTGGGCAGGTCCGCGCCGATGCCGCCGCGGCTGCCCTGGCAGATGGTGAATAAGGCGTTCCGGGAAGATCTGGCGTGGGGCGTCGTTCTGGAGGGGAGTGAGGCGGTATCCCCGGCAGTGGCTCAGTTGCTCGCCGAGATGGAAGGCAGGGGTGTCAGGATTCAACGCGGGCCGGGACCGTGGAGCCCTGAGGACGGCGACGGGTGGGTTGGTGACCGCTTTCCGGAATTTGTAGTGCAAACGCCGCGCCTGGCAATTCGGGAGATGACGCAGTCCGACGCCGAGGAGGTGGAACGGATGCTAGGGGATCCGGAAGTGATGCTCTACTTTGGCAAGCTATTCGGGCGCGTGCAAGTGCGGGAGTGGATCGAACGGCATATCGGGTTGTATGCCCAGGATGGGTGCGCCTACTGGCTCGTCATCGACAAGGCGTCGGGCGAAGTGGTGGGCCAGGCGGGCATTCTCAGGCAGCAGGTGGAAGAGCAGTTAGAGTTCGGGCTGGGCTACATCTTCAAACAAGCGTGGTGGCGGCTCGGGCTGGCGCTCGAGGCGGCGCGGGCTTGCCTGGACTATGCGTTTGACCGGTTGGGCAAGAACCGAGTGATCATCACCGTACGTCCGGAGAACGGACCGTCGCGGCGGCTGGCCGAGCGGCTGGGTGTGAAACCGGAACGGACGGTGCAATATGGCGGATTCGAGCACCTGATGTACGTGGTGAGGGCAGACGCGCGACAATACCAGGAAAGACAATGAGCGTATTGGTCCGGTTCGGCAAGCACAAGGCATTTCTGCGTGCGGGCCGATGGATGTCGGCCAGTGCAGCACTGGAAGAGAAGCTGAACGAGGAGACCGCCCGCTGGATGCGCGAGACCGGTGGGCCGCCGATTCGGGAGATTGACCAGGAGCGGGGCGTTGCCGCGGAGATGGCGCAGCGCTTCGGCGGGCGGATACTGTTGCGAATGCGAACACGCAGTCCGCGGTCCAAACAAGTCTTTTTTGACCTGCGTCAGCTTCAGTTCGACTTCACTGAGTCAATAGTGTTTCGACGGGGAAGGTAAGTCCCCCAGCGAACTCCAGCCCAATGGTGTACTTCAGACCGGTCCTGTGGCACGAGCGGACCGAACCGCTGCCATGCAGGCGGTAGTTGGCCAGGCGGAAGGTGACCACCGCCCGTTCCGGGACAGGATGCGGGCTTTCCAGCCGGAGGCCCTTTTCCGACACATCGGTCGTAATTCCGTTGGCGTAGCAAGCGAGACCGTCATCACTGGTCCACGTGAGCTGGACGCGATCGTGAAGCGGGACGCGAGGGTTGCGCCGCAATCGTTGCATCTGTCGGATCTATCGGCGGAGAGAGCAGAGAGCGTTAGAGAGCTGGAACGAGAATTTGAGGTCCCTAAAAGGAGGTGAGGCCCCGTGTCTGGGCGACGCGGGGCCTCTCTCAGAGGGGCTGACGACGAGCTGGGCCTCGTCGCCGGGGATGCTAAGTCGATGACGACTTATTAGTGACTTTATATAGGGCACACGGAGTGCCAAAGTGCGCGAACCAAGAATCAATCACTTACGTTGTACAAGGGGTGGGGGAAATCCCCAAACGGGTGTTTTGGCTCACCCAATCCGATAAGCGAGACAGAACCGTTTGGATCTCCGAAAACACCGCGTCCGGGTGCTGGTTGCCATTCACAGGAATATTGCAGGGAAAATGGACAAACATCGGCGTCGTCACCCTTGTATAGGTGGCCAAGCGCTGGCGGATGACTTCGGGCGTGTCGTCCGCGCGAGTAGTTAGTGCGGTTGTGCAATCGTCGCACCGGCCATCATACTGGGGTGGGCGCTGGAGCAGATTGTAGACCCGATGGCAGTGTTCACAAATTCGACGGGCACCGAGACGTTCGATGATCGCGTCGTCGGGAACGTTGAGGTGAACCGCAACAGGAGCTTCCAGGCTCCGCTCGCCGAGCGCCCGGCGCAGAAAATCGGCTTGGTCGGCAGTCCGTGGATACCCATCGAGGATCATGCCGTGCGGCGCGGCCTCTAACTGGCGGATGACGATCGTGTTGACCAAGTCATCGCTTACGTAACGGCCCTGTTGCAGGATTTCGGATAGCTCCCGGCCCAGGTCTGAGCCGGACGAAACTTCGGCGCGGAGCATATCACCCGTTGAGAGCGCGGGGATACCCAGCCATTGGCTCAACAGCCTAGCCTGCGTGCCTTTCCCACTACCGGGTGGGCCGAAAAGAAGGAGGATCATAGGTTCTTAAGGGATGAGGCCCGCCATGGCATGACGGGATTGGCGAAACGCGGCCATATAGTCGAGGAAGCGGCGGGCGTAATGGTCGAGAGTGGCGAGATCCCCACCATCCAGCAGCGGGGAACACATCTCATAGGCGATCGAACCGGTGAAACCGCCGTCCTCCAAAGCGGAGAAGAAGGAACTATAGTCGATAAAACCCTCACCCATTGGAACGGCCTGCACATAGGGAGTTTCCGGTGTGTAGTTGACAAGCGCAGGCTGATACCGATAGCGCGGGCGAAGCTGATAGTCGGCGACGGTGGTGTGGGTGGCCTGGGAAGCCAAACGGCTGGCTGCGGTGGTGAGGTCGTCGCCATGGAGGGCGGGGGCCCAGGCATCGAACAAAGGACGGCAATTGGGCTCGTTGACAGCGTGGATCAGGTCATACATCGCCTGGTAGCCGACGCCAATATCGTGGTGATTCTGGACGCCGAGAATCACGTTGAAGTCGCCGGCACGGCGGGCACATTCTTTCAGGGTGGAGACCACCATATTCCACTGAGCCGTGTAACTCGCCGCGGGATGCTCGTAGCCGGTAAAGATCCGGACGGTTTGTGCGCCGATGTCGTGGGCCAGGCGCGCCAACTCGGTGATGTAGGCGACCTGGATTTCGCGATGCGGGACCTCGGAGTGCTCCAGGTCGGCGGTCAAGTTGTTGTAGCCGGCCAAAACCACTGTCGAGAGATTGCGGCTGGCAATGCGCTCGCGGAGGCGGGCACGCGCCGCGGCATCATAGTCCAGAGGGCTGAGGTGAGGTCGCTTGGCCATGAGCATCAGGCCATGAAAGCCGAGTTCGGCGGCTTTGTCGACAAACTGGTCGAGGGTCAGGAAGGCTTGGCCCCAGGAGCCGGAATACGAGACGGAATGGAGTAGTGTGGCGCCGATCATTGTCTTTCAAGTTCAGAACTTCACATAGGCATATGCCATTGTAATCAGACCCAGCAGGGTGGCGAGCAAGATCGAATGCCGCGCCGTGAAGCGGAACAACTTTGCCTCATCGTCGGGCTTCATGCCGGTGGCGGCGGCCGCTACGGCAATACTTTGCAAAGAGATCATCTTACCCATTACGCCGCCGGCCGAATTGGCGGAAGCCATCAAGACTGGGTCGAGCCCGAGACGGTTGGCGGTAACCACTTGCAGGTTACCAAAAAGAGCGTTGGCGGAGGTATCCGAGCCGGTGAGGAAGACGCCCAACCAGCCGAGCATGGCGGAGAAGAACGGGAACAGCACGCCAGTGGCGGCAAAGGCGAGACCCAGCGTTGCCGTGGCGCCGCAGTAGTTCATGAGAAAGGCAAGTCCGAGAACGGCGGCGATGGTCACCATGGAAAGAAAGAGCTGGCGGCCTACCGCGAAAAGAATCGAGACATACTTTGAGATCGGAAGCCGCAGGGTCAGCATGGAGGCGATAGTGGCAAACAGACAAGCCGTACCGGAAGCGGCCAGGAGATTGAGGGTATAACGAGCCTCGTAGGGCGCGGCGGTGGAGACGACGGGCGGAATCCGTTCGACGATGTTATGCAGGCCGGGCCAGGCAAAGACCGTCGTGGCGGCGTTGAGATAAGCCTTGACGCTGTCGTTGCCCCAGAGCAGGACGAAGATCACGAGATAGAGATAGGGGGACCAGGCGAGCAGAGTCCGAGAGAAGGGATGACGGACGACCGTGTGCCCTACCGAAGCATCTTCCATATGAAACTGGTCGCTGGGTTTCCAGACCTTGAAGAGAACGACGAGAGCGCCAATCGAGGCCAGGGCCGAAAGGATATCGGTCAACTGGGGCCCAATGTAGTTGGAAACATAGAACTGGGTACCGGCGAAGGCGATGCCGCAAAGAATGGCTGCCGGGAGAACGCCGGAGAGTGCACGCCATCCGCCGATGACCATCATGAGATAGGCGGGGATGAAGAGGGAGATCGGGGCGCAGATGCGTCCGACCCAGGCCGACAGTTGATCGAGGGGAAGTTTGGTGATGCCGGCGAGGGTCACCACTGGAATGCCGATTGAGCCGAAGGCCACCGGAGCGGTGTTGGCGACCAGGCAGATGCCGGCGGCATAGAAGGGTGAAAAGCCGAGGCCGGTGAGCATGGCGGCGGCGACGGCGACCGGGGTGCCGAATCCGGCCGCGCCTTCAATGAATGCCCCCAGGGCGAAAGCGATGAGGAGGGCCTGAAGACGGCGGTCGTCCGTCAGTCCGCCGATGGAGTCTTTGATGATCTCAAAGTTTCCCGTTTCGACGGTGATGCGATAGAGGACGATGGCCCAATAGACAATCCAGCCGATGGGGAACAGTCCGAAAGCCGCGCCATAGCCGATAGCGCTCAGCATGGTGCCAACCGGCATCCGGTAGACGAAGAGGGAAACGACGACGGCGGCGGCGAGTCCGGAGAGCGCGGCAATCCAGGCAGGCTTACGCTTGAGTCCGATCAGAAAGAGCAA
>JAEUQD010000679.1 GCA_016789925.1 Bryobacterales bacterium
CATGAGGTAGTGTTCCACCTCAATGTCGTAGTGGGTTCTGGAGAGACAAAGCCCCGCCGCTCCTTCCAGAGCGTTGCGAGCCGTATTATTCAGTTTGCCGATTAAGGCGCGAAGATTCACAGCCATGTTTTAAGCCTCCGAGAGGAGTAGTATCGTGTCGCCGGGGTCGCGGCCAAAATTTGGGGTCGATTTCAGCCAGGTGTGCCAGCCGAGGCAGAGTGCGCCATCGTCCGGATTGTGGAGTTCCACAGAAGGAACATCCGCGCGTTTGAGGATTAACTGCAACTCAAACTCAACTTCATTGCCATAGAATGTCTTGGTCAGCGCCTTGATCTGAGGCCAGGCGGATCCGGTGGGCAAAAAGTCCTCGTAGCGCTCACCGGACAGCGGGCCCAGGCGCAGCCGCACGCGCGACTGCTGATCCCAGACTTCGTCGCCGACCACTGCCCCGAAGCCAAGCATTACGGATTCCATCGGACCTTGATCGAAGATACATTGATCGTCCGGCTCGAGCGTGCGCCAGGCGCCGATAAAGGGCTCCACCTCGACGGGAACGTGGAAATAATCGCTGAGTACCGCTTGCAGCGCCGTGGCCGACCGAGGCATCAGCGCAAAGAGACCCGAATAGAAGATGAAGGCCTCGTCGGGGACAGGCTGCCGGTGACGCAGGCCGGGGGTGCCGAAACCCACCAGGGAAAACAGGCACTCCGTGACCGGGTCGTTCTGGTCGCGTTCGTAGGCGACGGTGAAATGATGCTTCTCCCACGCCTGATAAAAGAACGACGTCAGCCGGTGGTTGAAGATGTTCAGGAAGCTGAGGAGTGTGTGATCTTTGGCGCGGGTGCGGGCAATGACCAGCTCGGTCATGAAGGTGGGGAGCACACCGAGTGGCCCCACCAGGCCGAGGAAGTTGATGTCCATCACCGGTTGGCCGGCGGGTTCAGTCTGGAGGGCGGCGATCTGGCTGGCCGGAAAGCTCAGCGTGGGATTCGCCTGGAAGCGAACGATTTCGTCTTTGGGGTGGGCATACCGGCCCACGGCCGACCGCTCGGGTTGAAGCCGTTCGAGCAGGCGCACGGCCTGAAAGAAGTCGAACGTCCACGGCTCTTTGAAGAGCCGGTCGTGGACTTCGGCCAGGGCTACAGTAGGATCTTCTGTCCCGAACGGGGGGGCCATTGCTTCAGAGTCCTTTTGCGTTGCCGCGTGCGCACGACAAGCTGGCTAAAACTGTTGATGGACGTGTAAAGTCCGAGAAACGTGTCAAGAACCGCGGAGAACGTGTAGGCGCCGGTGCCGGCAAACTGTTCTTCGTCCAATTCGATTTCCACGCGCGTACCCCGCGCAAACGAAACACCGTGTTCACTGCTGAGCCGGGCGAAGTGGGGGCCGCTGCGTAGCGAAGTGATACCGTCGATTTGCCGCTCGGCCGAAAGCGATCCGGTGAAATTGTGGAGACGCAGAAGTTCCCGGAGGGAATCTCCGCCTTCGGTCACCAGCGACAGATAGTTGAGCGAAAGCTGCGAAACGAGCCGCCAGAGCAAACCCTGGCGTGCCGGAGGCTGGAGTGTGTCGGTCGGCTTGGTCAGAGCCACAATGTGGGAAATGGGGCCGCCTGCTTCGTACTGAAAGTCGCCGTCTTCGTTGCCGAACGGCAGCCGGGCGGGAAGGTCGCCGTTGGTACACGTCAGCCGGACCGTGACGGTGTCTTTGTCCGGCGTTGTCTTGCGGCCGGAGAGGTCCACGAAGTTGATGTAGACATCGGCGCCCTTGTCGACGCGCCATCCCGACGGCCGTCGAGTGGCATGCCAAAAGGTCTGGCTCGGCCCTTGGCCGCCCGAATGCCGGAACGCGTAAAAAGGCTCGAACGAGACCGTTTCCGAGGTGCCGCTGATAAGGCCCACCACTTCGTCGACCGAAAAGATGTCGAGCGCCCGCTCGCGCCGCGCGTCGGGTACAATCCGGTACTCAAACCGTTTCTGTTCGAGCAGAATCGGTTCGGCCACTTGGTCGAAGAGGTTTACTACGGGCGTGCAGCCCAGCCGGAACGTACTCGGCGAGACGCCCAGTTCGAGCATCTGACGCCGATCGGCCCGTTCGAAGTCCGACAGGTAGAACAGCAACTCGATGCGGTCGCCGAATCCCGCGGCGGCGATCTTCTCGAATCCCGAAACGTCGATGAAGCAGAACTTCTCGGGAAAAGCGAAGTACTCCTGCAGCAGCCGGTAGCCCCAGAAACTGCGGCGCGGGAACGGCACCAGACCCTCGTCCGGGCCGAACCCGACCGGCCTAACGGAGTTGGGCGGCAGCGCCACCATCTTGCGGGCCGGGGCAGCCAGGTCGCGCGCCACCACCTGAATGCAGTTGTTGGATAACAACTCCATCAGGCTGTGGATCACCGTCCCGTCGCCGTGCAGAAAGAAGCGCAGCGTTTTCAGTTCCAGCTTGGAAAACTGCACTTCCGGCAGGCATTGGAGTTCGACACGAATCACTCCAGCGGCGTTGGACATCTGGAGCGGGGGCTGAACGCGGTCGGGAGAACGCCAATCCGCGGACTTTACCTCCAGCGGCCAAAGCGTTGTCTCGTAACAAGTGCGGAACTTGCACGGAGTGCCGGCGACAGGTGCGGAATACAACAGCGACTCACGGGGAATCGTGAGGCCCGTTGTGAGCTTGCCCTGCTCGCGGTCCAGGTGGAACTGTGTGATCGATGCCGACGGAAACGGACGCAGATAGTGCGGATAGATCACCGAGATCAGCGATTCGATGAGTTCGGGAAACTGGTCGTCGAGCTTGAGGTAGATGCGCGCGGCCAGAAAAGCGAAACCTTCCAGGAGCCGCTCGACGTGGGGGTCGTCGCATTTGCCGGCTTCGAGCAACAAGCGGCCGGCCACCTTCGGGTACTTCTGAGCGAATTCAGCGCCCAGGTAGCGGAGATAGGTGAGTTCACGCTCGTAGTGAAACAGCAGGTCGTCGCGCATCGGCCTAGGTGTCCTTCACGCTATAGGCGCCTTTGGCGATCTCCAGAACGGTGTCGAAGGCAATGCGCTCGGGGGCGGGATCGATCAGGAGGATGGCCTCGACGTGAAACGTGATGGCCTGGGTTGTTCCTGTATTGCTGTCTTTGTTGGTGACGTGGGGCCGGGCGAGGCGGGGCTCGAAGATTTCAATTGCCTCCTCCAGCGATTGCAATAGTTGCAGTTCCTCGCTGGGATTGGTTAACGATATGGTCGTAACGTCGGGCAGTCCGTAGAACAGAACGGATTTCTGGATCTCCTTGCAGGTCTCCGCGACCGGGATGGGCATCCGCGTGGTATTAAAGAGCGCTTCCAGGTCCCGCTTCACGGCCGCGCGGAAGCGGCGCTGCGATTCCGGGCGCGACATGACGGCTTCCACACGCGAATCCGGTTCGTTGTCGATCAGCCTGTCAAGCAGACCGAGCTGCACGGTTCGGTCGTAGCGCTGATCCGCCATGGCTAAAAGGTCACGTTAAGCGCGCGCACCGGATCCAACTGGCACAAGCGTATAAACAAATCGGTCCGTTGCTGTTCGTCGCCGGCCGCCAGGCAGCGCATCAACAGCTCGAGTGGATAGGCCACCGCCTCGTTCTCTTCCCATTCCTCCAGCTTGCGCGCTTCCAACTCCGCCGCCAACTGGTCGAGGAGCGGCCGCGCGATTTTGGTCTGGCCGCCAACCAGTAGCAGGTGGGCCAACTGCGTGCGCCGGCGGAATCGTCCCCGGCCGGAGCGTTCAGTGGCGAGGATCTCAGTAATCTTGGCCAATCCTTCGGCGGTGCGTCCTTCCTTTACCGCGGCGATGGCCTCGGCAAACACCGGCTCCAGGTCGGGTAACGAAGGCGGTGTTTCGTCCAACTCGATGATCGGCGGTTCTTCGTCGAGCGGTGCGAAGGTCGGCTCGGCGGCGGGCTCAGGCTCCGGTTCCGCGGAAAAGGAGTCCAGCGACGACGAGTCGTCCGAAGAACTCGACTCCGCGGAGAAATCGGTCGAGAAGTCGCTCGATCCGCTGTCTGAGGAGTCGAAGCTGGGAGTCTCGCTATCGGTCGAGCCAAAGTCGGCGAGGGCGTCAAAGCCGGACGAGTCGACGCTGATATCCTCGGTGTTCTCGGCCGGAGTAACCGGAACCTTCTCGGGGATGACAAACGTTCGGATCCACTCTTTTGTCTCTTCGTTGGCGGCGGGTGTGTCGTCCGGCAGGGTGAGCACCTTGAGATCCGGAAATTCCTCCAGAACCCAACGGAACAGCACGCGCACACTGACCGAGGCGTTACCCCGACCCAGAATTGACAACCCTTGGACCGTGTAGCGCTGGATATCCAGCCAGTTCCGGCTGTAGGGATGCTCCATCGCCTCTTCTGTCAGATTGACGACGCTATCCCAGTCGCCGGCCGTGGCTAATTTCCGGAGCTGCCGGCGCAGGTCGCCGGGTGGCTCCTCGATCATGTCCTTGTCAATATTGGGATAGTCGTTGAAGAGTTGTCCCCAGCGAAACGCCCTCATTACCAGGTACGGAATCGTATCGTGGGGCCGCAGTGTCCGGTACTCCCGGCAGAGCGCAGCCAGCCTCGCTCCGAAATCCTCGGGGTCCTCACTCAGGCTCCCGCTGAAACTGGCCGCTGCTGACTCCGAGGGTTCGTCCGGCTCCGCCGTTGACCAGTCGTCGCCCAGCCCGGAAGAAGCTTCGGCGGCCGGTTCTTCGTAGGTTTCTTCCGGCTCGGGCTCTGGTTCCGGCTCCGGTTCCTCGTCCGCGCTTTCCGCAACACCACGCCGGCGCAACTGGTTCTTCAAAGCATCGGAGATTTGCTCGATGGCGTCACGCGTCTTCAGAAAGCTGGGAGCGACATCGCCAAACTGCAAATCGCAGTAATCGCTGAGATCCTGCAACGCGCTCATGGCGTCACTCAGATGCTTTACCGTGTCCTGCAGCGACGGAATCGGCGTTTCATCCACCGCTTCGTCAAAGAGTTCCGCCGTCAGTTTGCCTTCCGCAATACGCTGATTGCGAGTGTCTTCCTTCTCGCCTGTGTTCGCATCGGCTTCATAGCCCACCATGCGCGATTCCTGGTAGGCGGCAAAGCCCAGTTTATTGGTCGTGAAGGGCACCAGGCGCATTGGCTCCTCCAACCTGGTTCCCAGCCATTCCAGGGGCGCA
The DNA here is from genome assembly GCA_016789925.1 of Bryobacterales bacterium. Classification (GTDB taxonomy): domain Bacteria; phylum Acidobacteriota; class Terriglobia; order Bryobacterales; family Bryobacteraceae; genus JADLDI01. The sequence continues at coordinate 5,167 of JAEUQD010000679.1, forward strand.
GCCCGCAACTCGAGATCGCCGTCTTCGATTTCCGGGTACAACCCGTCCCAGAACCGTTCGAGCAACTCACGCAAGAAGGTAAACGAAGGGGCGAGAGTCGCAAACCCTTCGCGGCGCAGGTGAGCGTCCACGAGCCAAACCGCGATCTGAAGGTCCTTCCCCTTCTTGGCGAGTGCGTCGCTGCAAAGCTTGATGACCTCCTTGTAATCGGCGGTCTTGATCGTGGTCTTCCACTGCCCTTGCGGCACATCCAGGTCTTCGCGCCTGGCCTCTTTGATCTTGTCGGTGATGGGATCGTAGCGCAGGTTGGCGCCGGCGGGATTTCCGCCGGAAATCGGTTTCAGCAGGTCGTCTCGAAGGGGCATCGAAGCTTACGCTTGGCCGGGAGCCGTATCATCCGCCTCGGATTCGCCGGCGGACTCGAACTCCAGTGACCGAACCTCCAGAAATGGAATCACTCGCTCCCCATCCAACACCAGCAATTTTTGCCCATAGGGCACTTCTCCGCCGTCCGACGCCACCCAATCTGTCTCCCGCCCCAGTTTGACCGACTCCCGGGTATGCCGCCAGCTAAACGGATAAAGGTTGGGGATGATGATTTCACCAAAATCCTGGCCCCGAAGCTCAGGGCCGGCCAGCACGGCCGCCGACGACCACAGCAGGTCGCGCAGCAGGCGCGGTGGACCGATACTCACCGACTGGAGGTGCGCAAACGGGACCCACAGGTATTCGCCGGCAAGAAAGATCTCGAGCCGTGCGCCGATTCGCGGGTCCGCGTCTTCGATGGTCTGGAAAGGTTCGCCGTTCAACCGGCCCGGCTTGGCGACCGGTTCCGGACCGTCGGACGGCACGGCATACTGCTTGTTCTCGAAAAACACCTGGCGATTGCGTTCACCGGCAATCGCCGAACGGTAAACGAGTGCTCCCATGCCAGCCTCGGGAGTGGCGTCAGCCAGTACGTTGAGCTGCTTTTCCGCGCGCTGCCATTCGCCGGCGAAGCACAGCAACTCAAAGAGAAAGGCACGGCGCTTTTCATCGGTAGGATGGTTACGGAGTTCGCCACCCAGCGCCTGAATGGCGTCCTGTAACCGGCCGGACCGGAACAATTCCTGAGGAGTCATGAGAGCACCCGCTTAACGGCTAGGCCTTCGGCGTGGATTCCAGGAACGGCGGCGCCGCGCCCAAACCGGGAACATCCAGGCTGTTCTTGTTGGTCACCACACTCCACATGCCGTCGATCTTGTTCATCTCCTGGCCGCTGGCGTTCTGCTGGACGTAGCGGATGCCCAAGGCGCCGAACTTGAACTTGATCGTCTCTTCCGGCGCCGCATCGCCGCCGCCACCGCTCCAGTTGATGCTGGTCACGAAGACCATCCGGAAAATGTACTGGAGATAGATGAGGCTCGAACCGCCGGCCTTCCGAATCGCCAGGCAAATGGTCGGGAAGTGCGCGCCGGCGGCACAGGCGTTGTACAGCGGAACACTGGCCAAGTCGACGCCCTTCTTGACTTCGAATTCCTCGAACTTCGCCTTACCGGCGCCGGCGCCGGTGGATCCGGACCCCGATGTTTCGGCCTGGGAAATTCCGAATCCGAACGACATGACTTCGAGCGCATTCTTCGACTTGAAGAATGCGTCGGTGGTTTCTCCCAGCGGTTTGGCCGCTTTCTCCGAGAGCAAGCCGCCCTTGGCCGCTTCGGGGAACCAAAGAAAATTATCAGCAGGCATTAAAGGTTTCTCCTACGGTTGTTTGAGGTTGTTTCGGTGCTTGCCAGACTCCGGTAGCCGGAGACTAACTCGCCCCTAGCGGGCGGCCAGTACGGAGAGGAGACGCCCGCCCAGCGTCTCCGTCTCTGACAACAAAATTTACGCGTGCCCGGTTTAGGAAGCCGGCGGCGGAAGATCCGCAACCAGCCGCATGGACACCGTCAGTTCGTCAAGTTGGAAGTGCGGTTTCAAGAAAGCGACGGCGCGATAAGCGCCGGGTTTTCCGGGAACGTCCACCACATCGACACGTGCCTCCGAAAGCGGGCACTGGGCCTTAGACTCCGGCGAAGCGCTGGAATCGATCACATAGCCCATGATCCAGCGGTTCAGGAACGTTTCGCAGTCTCCCCGGGTCATGAAGCTGCCGACCTTGTCGCGCATCATTGCCTTGAGGTAGTGCGCGAACCGCGATACGGCCAGAATGTAGCTGAGGTTCGTGGCCAGCCGCGCATTCGCGGTGGCGGCATCGGTATCGTACTTCTTTGCCTTCTGGCACGACTGCACACTGAAGAATGCCGCGTAATCGGTGTTCTTGCAATGCACCAGCGGAACAAAGCCCAGGTCCGCCAGTTCCTTTTCACGCCGGTCGGTAATGGTTACTTCGGTGGGGCACTTCATGGCGATGTCGCCGTCGTCGGTGGTGAAGTTGTGGACGCACAATCCTTCTACCTTGCCGCCACCTTCCACGCCGCGAATCGTGGCGCACCAGTTATACCGGGCGAAGGATTCCGTGATTCGCGCGCCGAGCGCCCAAGCCGCATTGCCCCAAAGGTATTTGGAGTGGTCGGTGCCATCCACACCCTCTTCATAGTCGAACTCGTCGACCGGGCGAGTGGCCTTTCCATAGGGCTCTCTCATCAGGATGTGGGGAACAGTCAGCGCAACGTAGCGCGAATCGTCCGAGTTGCGGAACGACTTCCACTTGGCGTATTCGGTCGTGTCGAAGATCTTCGCCAGGTCCCGGGGCGCAGCCAGTTCGCTAAAGCTATCGAGGTTAAAGATGCTTGAGGTCGCGGCGGTGATAAACGGCGCGTGGGCCGCTGCCGCCACCTGCGAGATCTTCTCGATCAGTTCCATGTCTTCGGGGCTCTTGCCGAATTCATAGTCGCCGATCAGGGCGCCGAACGGATGGCCGCCGAACACGCCGAACTCCTCTTCGTACACCTTCTTGAACATCGCGCTCTGATCGAATTCCGCGGCGCGCTGCAGGTCGCGAAGGAGTTCCTTCTTGCTGCAGTTGAGTACCTTGATCTTGAGATTGACGCTGGTTTCGGTCTTGTCCAGCATGTACTTGAGACCCCGCCACGAGGCTTCCAGTTTCTGGAACGCCTGGTGATGGAGGACTTCGTTCAACTGGATCGATACCAGGTGATCGATCTGCGCGATGCGCGCATTGATCATGGCTTCGGAGTCGCGGGAGAGGGTCATGGACCCTTCCAGGAACTGGGCGACGAATTCCTTTACCAGGTCGCGATTGCGGCCCTTGGTCTCAGGATCGCGTGCCAGCCGCCCCTGTTCGACAATCTGATCGAGGAGCGAAGCTTCCTGCTGCAGTTCGACGGTCTTAGCCTTGTTTACTTTGGCTGGGCTACTCATTACTCGCCCCCCTTCTCTCCGGAGATCTCACCCCGGAGCTTTTCCAGCTTATCGGAGTCGCGCAAAGCTTCTTGCAATAATTCGTCCAATTTGTCGTTGCCCTGCAGACTGCCTCGCAGATCCGACAGTTTGGTGCGCAGATCCAGCAGTTCTTTCAGCGGTCCAATCTGATTGGCCACGTTCGCCGGACTGAAATCGTCCATGCTTCGGAACCGCAAGTCCACCTTCAATTGGCCGGCATCCGGGTCGTCGCTCAGTTTGTTCTCGACGGAGAACGCCAGGTGCGGCTTCATCGCCGCAAGCGCCGAATCGAAGTTATCCGGGTTAATTTCCACGAACTTCCGGTCTTTGAGGCGCGGTAGCGGCTCTTCCGGCATTCCCGTGAAGTCGCCAAAGACGCCCATCACGAATGGCAATTCCTTCTTCTCGATGGCGCCGCCCGTCTCCACGTCATAGGTAATATGAACGCGAGGAGAACGGACGCGATCAAGTTTATGTTGCAAGCTTTCGGCCATGATTTCACTCCCAGGGGCAGATAACGGTAGCGGAGTACAGACCTGCCTCATCACTCCGCATGGGCACTAACAATATCACATTTGGGGGGTGCGAGAACAGAGTTTTTTTGGGGTGCTGTCCCCCTCTATCCCTCTTTCTATCCCCGCCATAAACCTCTCTATCCTGATGGATAGACTCACTTTCAAGGTTTGGCCAAAGCCTTGATCATCTTTTCGATGTTGTCGACGACGCCATTAAACTCCTTGCCCATCTTCTCCAACTCCGGGAGGTCGTCGTAGCCGTCTCTGAGGTCCCCGTCGCTGGTGCCCAGGCCGTCTTTGTCGGTGACGAGTTTGTAAAATTTGTTTACCGCGACGTCGGCCTTCTTGGCGTCGTCCCTCACTTTGCCGGCACTGTTCTTGAGCTTGCCGCATTCTCCGACAATCTTGTCCACGGCCGAGGATTTGCCCACCGTTTTCGCTTCGTCCTTGAGTTTGTCGGAGAGCGAAAGGAGCTTGTCGACATTTTTGAGGATTTCGTCCACTTTTTGATCGACCTTCCTGACCGTCTGCGAGACGCGGTTCAACTCGCTCTTCAACTCATTGGTGGAATACTTGGTAAACTCCGCCCGGACGTTATCGCTCGATCCGGAGTCGTCATCTTCATCCACCAGAATGGTCTGTGACGATCCGCCCTTGAGCGCCTTGCCCTTGGAGCCGTCTGCGTTCTTGCATTCGTCCTCCATCAGATCGATCGCCATCGGGAAACTGCGGAATCCGTTGGTACTTACACCTTTGCTCTTGGCGAAGTTCTTGATGATCTTCCATCGCTTCTCGCCAAAAGCCTTGAGCTCTCCCGACAGTTGCTGGCGCAGTTTGCCGTATTCCTGCAGATCGTCGGTGGTTTCCTTGTCCATCTTCGTGATTTGGCCCCCAAGGGCCACCGAGTCTTTCACATCCTGCGGGGAGGCTCCCCCAGACTTGGCCTCGGCGATGGCCACTTTCTCGAACTTGTTGACCGATTCGTGGAGTTTCTTTAACCCCTGCTCCAGTTTGATGGCCAGTTCCTTGAGTTTGGTCTTTGGCGGCTTCGCCTTGGAGGCTTCATCGGCCACCTTGCCGATGTCCCGGATGGCCTTCTCCAGGGCTACTTCCGCCTTCTTGATGAGGTCGGGAAGCTTCTGTGCCTCCCGCTCTTTGTCCAGATTCTTGAGTGCCGTGTTCAGCTCTGGAACAATGTTGGCCTTGCAGTCCTTGGCCAGTTTCTGATAGATGGCGGTGTAGCTTTCTCGAATCATGGCGTTTCCTTGACGTTGAATATCGCCCAGGTAACCCGCCTATTGCAAGCTTTTCCGTCATCCCCTTGCCATTTCCGCGGTTCCATGATTGGATGAGAATCTCACGGTGAAGGGAAGGAGGACCATGACGCGGATTTCCGATTCTAACTACGGTGAACTGCATATTGGAGTGGAAGACGAGTCCGATGCCGTTTTGGACTCGGACGGAAAGGCATTCCGGATTCTCGTCATTGGCGACTTCAGTGGCCGCGCCTGGCGCGCGGACGCGCCCGCGCCTTCTTTCAAGCCGGTCCGGATCGATCGGGACAACTTCGAGGAGGTAATGGCGGCCCTGCCCGTCAGCGTCGACCTGGGGAGTCAGATTCTCAGTTTCCGTGAGTTGGAGGACTTCCATCCGGATTCCCTGTTCCAGCGCGCCCAGATCTTCTCGAAGGTTCCAGCCGCTGAGGCCCCTACTCCGCGTGCCGTCCCCCCCTTGGGTGGGTTGCTCGACGAGGTGCTCGACGCCCAGGCACCCAAGCCTACCCGCGTGGAAGACGCAAATGATCTGGCCGCATTCATTCGCCGGGTGAGCGCAGGCCACACTGTCAAGCGTCCCGACGCCGCGACGGAAAAGCGCACCGCGGATCGTCACGCCCGCTCGGCCGACCTGATGCGGACGATCCTTCAGCATCCTTCGTTCAAGACCCTCGAAGCCGCCTGGCGCGGCCTGTACCTGCTGATCCGCCGCCTGGATACCGACGGCGATCTGCAACTCTATCTGCTCGATACGACGCTACCGGAACTCGTGCGCAACCTCGCTGCCGTGCGCGAGAACCTGAAGAAGACAGGCCGTTGGGGCCTGCTGGCCGGCGACTTCTCATTCGGCCAGTCGGAAACCGATGCGAAGGTGTTGACGGTGCTGGCCGGGCTGGCGAAGTCCTGCAAAGCACCCTTCCTGGGCGAGGCCAAACCGCCCACCGGCGAGCCTCTTCCGGAAGCCTGGCGGGAATTGCGCAAATCCGCCGCGGCCCCTTGGGTGGGACTCTTGTTACCCCGCTTCCTGCTCCGGCTGCCCTACGGGCGCGACACGCAGCCTATTGAAAGCTTCCCGTTCGAGGAGATGCCCGAGATCGAGCATGGGGCCTATCTTTGGGGTAGCCCTGTGTTCGCTTTCGCCTACCTCGTGGGAGAATCCTTCCTCAAGTACGGTTGGGATGTGGGCCAACGCCTGGAGCGCCGTATCGGCGGGCTGCCTCTGCACACCTACCGGACGGAACTCGAAACGGTCGCCCAGCCCTGCGCCGAGGTATTGATGACGGAGCGGGAGGCCGAGCGGATTCTCGAGCAGGGATTTATGCCTCTGGCGTCGCTCAAGGAAACCGACGCGGCCCTGGTGGTCCGCTTTCAATCGATCGCGCAACCGGCCACACTCCTGGCGGGCCTCCAAAAGAAAACGCGGTAGCCTATACTTTTAGGTCATGGGCTTCCCCGCTGCGCGACTTTCCGACTTTCACGCCTGCCCGATGGTGACTCCCGGCGTACCGCCCATTCCGCACGTCGGCGGACCCATCATGCCTCCCTGCGCGCCCACGGTCCTCATCGGCAGTCTGCCGGCTGCCCGGGTGACCGATATGGCGACGTGCGTGGGACCGCCCGATGTGATCGCGAAGGGGTCGGCGACAGTATTGATCTGTGGCTTACCTGCCGCGCGCGTGCTCGACACTACTGCGCATGGCGGAGTGATCGTCATGGGAATGCCGACCGTTCTCATCGGCGGCTAGGAAACCAAGACCATGCCGTTACTCGAGCCCGTGATCTGGTCCAAGGGCACGTTCCTGACCCCGCAATATCTCCAGGCGCAGGATCGCTATCTGGAAGACTCCCTGCAGTTCCAACTGCAGGCCCTCAATTTCCGGCCCTGGGGCTTCCGCAGCCTTCGTCTCGATCAGCAGGCGCTGGCCTCAGGGACGCTGGCCCTTTCCGAGGCAGCGGGCATTCTGCCGGATGGATTGCTCTTCGATATCCCCACGTCAGACCCTGCACCGCCGCCGCGGTCCATTGCTGAGCAGTTTCAACCCGACCAGGAAACGCTCGACGTATTTCTCGCCATCCCCCACTACCGTGAGCAGGGGCTGAATGTGGCCACGCCCAAACGCGAAGTGGAGAGCCGTTATCGCGCTGAAGTCGAGGTTTTCCGCGACGAAAATACCGGCCAGGCTGAAAAGCCGGTCTTGATGGCCCGGAAGAATTTTCGCCTGTTGGTGGAAGGCGAAAAACTCGAAGGTAGCTCAGCGCTCCGCATTGGAACCGTGCGAAAGACTCCGGCAGGACTCTACGCCCTCGAACCGCACTTTGTCGCTCCCCTCCTCGATGTGGCAGCCAGCGACTATCTCGTCTCGATTGTGCGCCGCCTGGTGGAGTTACTC
>JAEUQD010000684.1 GCA_016789925.1 Bryobacterales bacterium
GCTGGCGCGGACGCAGTTAGGTGGGGGATTCGCGGCGGGAGATTGGTGGCGGTACACGAATGGCGGGATGCCGTTTGTGTATACGTATCCGCCGGGGTTGCCGAAGGTGACGGCGTGGCTGAGCGGGTGGACGGGGGCGCACCATGCGGAGGTGTTTCATACGCTGGGGGCGCTTGGATTGATGTTGGGTCCGGTGGCGGTGTTTGGGTTGGGGTGGTTTTGCTGGCGGAAGGTGGGGGCAGCGCTGGTGAGCGCGCTGCTGTATTCGCTGGTGTCGCCGGCGGCGCTGGTGTTTGGGATGTTCCGGGCGGATGCAGGGCCGATGTGGGGAGTGCGGAGGCTGCAGACGCTGCTGGTGTATGGGGAGACGCCGCATGTGGCGGCGCTGGCGCTGGTTCCGTTGGGGTGGTTGTGCTTTGGGGCGGTGTTGCGGGGCGGGTCGATGACGTGGGCCGTGGGGTTGGTGTTGGTGGCGGTGGGGGTGGCGCTGACCAATTCGTATGGGTTGATCGCGTTGGTGGTGGGGTGCGCGTTGTGGCTGCCATGGGGAAGTTGGCGCGGGCGGTTTGTGGCGGGCGGGTGCGCGGTGGTGGCGTATGCGCTGGTCGCTGGGTGGTGGCCGTGGGAACTGGTACGGACGGTTGTTGAGAATACGCGGGCGATGACGAGCGGGCACGGGGCGGAGTGGGCAGTACTGGCTGTGGTGATGGTGGGTGTGTTTGTGGCGGGCCGGAAGTTGGACGCGGCGCTGCGGTGGAGCCTGCTGCTGGCGGTGTTCTTTACCGGGGTTGTGGGGTTGGCGGTGGTGCGGCAGGAGAATCTGTTGTTTCATGCCTACCGTTATCAGCATGAGTTCGACCTGGCTTGGGCGTTGGTGGTTGGGTATGTCTTGACCCGTCTGCGGGTGCCCGGGGTTTTGTTGGCGGTGGTGGGGTTGGGACTGCTGGCCTGGAACACCAAGGCTTCGTGGGAAGCGGTGAGGGAAGGGAAGCCCGAGGAAGCGGTGGTGTGGCAGGTGGCGCGGGTGTTCGAGGAACAGTTTCCGGGGCATCGCGTGATGGCGTCGGGGTCGGCGGCGTTCTGGTTGAACGAGTTCACCGAAATGGAGCAGTTGAGCGGGGGACACGATCCGATGGCGATCAACCGGGCGCAGCAGGTGGCGGTGTACACGATCTATACGGGACAGAACGCGGGCGCACGAGACGCAGAGGTGTCGGAGTTGTGGCTGCGGGCGTTCAACGTAGGGGCGATTTACGTGCCGGGAGAGCGGACGGTGGACCCGTGGCGGCCGTGTGTGAATCCGTTGAAGTTTGCAGGGAGGCTGCCGGTGGTGTGGGAGCGGGGGGATGAGCGGATCTATGCGGTGCCAGGAGTGAAGCCGGGGCTGGCGCAGGCGATTCCCGAAGGGTCTGTGGTGACGAAGGCGCCGGCGCACGGGCTGGATACGGGGCAGGTGGAACGGTACGTAGTGGCGCTGGGTACTGGCCAATTGACGTGGGCGTGGGTTGGACGGAACAAGGCGCGGGTGAAGGGTGCACTGGCGCGGGGGCAAGTGGTGTCGGTGCAGATAAACTATCATCCGGGGTGGCGGGCGAGGGCGAATGGACAGCCGGTTGCGGTGGAGCGAGACGGCTTGGGTTTGGTGCTGCTGCGTCCGCGGTGCGGGGAGTGCGAGATCGAACTGGAATTCGCTAACTGACGTCGGGTTCCGCGGTGTCGTCCCATTCGCGTTCGAGCATGCGGGCGTATTCGCCGGAGGCAAAGAGGTCGAACTCGAATTCGTTGTCGGGCGCTTCCTCGAAGGTGGTGGCGTGCTGACGGCAGAGGTAGAGGTTGTCGGCGTAGCGGAAGTAATTGCGAATGAACTCGGGAGCGAGTTGTTCACGCTCGGGCGCCTGGGCGAGGAGGCAATTGAGGCCAAGGGCGCGCTGGAAGATGGCGCGGTAGTCGGCGACACCCCACTGCTTGAGCTTGGCGACGACGCGCGGGGGAGTACTGTTGACGAGAAGGTTGGCGAAGGTCTGGAACTTATAGTTACGCTGGCGAAGGTCCGGGTGGCCATCGACGAAGTCCTGGCACTGTTCGATCCAACGGATCAGGTCGCGGCCGACATAAAAGAGCATGCGCAACTCGCAGTAGCGGCCGTCGAGGAGCCGGCGTTCGAGCTCTTCGACGGAAAGTTCGCCGGAAGGGAGGAGCCCCTGGAGCATGAGGGAGGCGCGAGAGCTTTCGACGAGGCGGCCAGGACCGGAGGCATCGGAGAACGGGTGCAAGATGAGCGGCGGCAGCATCCACTGCCGGGTGATCGTACGGGAACTGAATTGGGCGGCCATGTGTCTCCTCATGCCTTATCGGCTCGATGCCGCCTTCATATTAACACCCGGTTTTCAGAGATGAATCCGCCGGGAGGTCCAGGTACGGCCGGGCGTTTCCTAGCGCCGTTGTTCTAAGGTGACCTCGGCGTTGAGGGGCTGGCCGTCGCGCAAAATTTTGACCTTCACGACGTCGCCGGGCTTCTTCGAGCGGAGCGCATAGGTGAAGTCGTAGAGGTTCTGGATGGGCTTGCCATCAAACTCGATCATGGTGTCGCCCCCCTTGAGTCCGGCCTTGGCGGCGGGAGAGCTTTCGCGGACATCGGCGAAGCGGACACCATTCTTCTGTTCGGCCATGTCCGGGATGGAGCCGAAGTAGGGGCCGTAGCCGGGGGCGGAGGAGGAGCCAGCGTGGGAAGTAGTGGGTTTGGGCGGTTCCGCGACACGCACGAATTGGGGGCGCGGCTGGCCATCGGTGATGCGCTGGGCGGCGGCGGCGACCAATTCGAGGAGGCGTGCGGCGGGTTCAGCTTCGATTTTGTCCCAAGTGTCGGAGGGCTTGTGGTAGTCGGCATGGAGGCCGGAGAAGAAGAAGAGAACCGGGACCTGTTTGGTGGTGAAGGAGGTGTGGTCGGAGGAGCCGTAGCCGGTCTGGTCGGAGAACTCGAGTTTGAGCGGGGTGGATTTGGCGAGATCCTCGAGCATTTCCTTGAAGCCGGTGCCGGTGCCGATGCCGCCGAGGTAGATTTTCTGATCGCGAATACGTCCGATCATGTCCATGTTGATCATGGCGATGGCCTGCCCAATGGGGAACTTGGGATTGTTGACGTAGTACGAGGAGCCGAGGAGGCCTAGTTCCTCGCCGGCGAAGCAAAGGAAGACGATGCCGCGGCGGGGTTTGGGCTGGGAGGCGAAGTAGCGGGCGAGTTCGATGACACCGGCAGTGCCGGAGGCGTTGTCGTCGGCGCCGACGTGGGGAGTGCCGGCCTGGGAGGGGGCCATCGAGAACTGCTCGCCGAGTCCCAGGTGGTCATAGTGCGCGCCGATGACGATGTGCTCGGTGGATTCGCCGGGGAGGAAGGCGACGACGTTGTTGACGGTCTTGGTTTCGCGGCGGACGTCGAGGTGGAAGGAGACTTTGACGGCGTCGAGAGGGAAACTGCGAGGTTTGAGGTCCTTGTCGATGTCGGCTTGGAGGGTGCGGAGGTCCTTGCCGGCGGCGGTAAGCCAGGCTTCGGCGGCATCCGCCTTGATCTGGACGAAGGGGATGCCGGCGTTGGTGGGTCCGACGGTCTTGCCGAAGGGTTCGAGGTCGTCGGCATCGGAGCCGTGATTGGCGATGTCGTTGATGAGGATCACGCCGCGCGCGCCGTGGAGTTTGGCGTTGGTGGCTTTGCTGAAGAACTGCGAGTGTTCGGTGTAGACCTTGCCGGAAAAGACGCTTTTCTCGTCGTACTCCTGGGGTTCGTGGCGGAGGATGAGGACGAACTTGTTCTTGACGTCGAGGCCGTCGTAGTCGTCGTAGTTGTATTCCTTGGCGGTGATGCCGTAGCCGGCGAAGACGACTTCGCCTTCGAATTGTCCGCCGGAGGAGAAGTTGAAGGGGGAGAACTGCTTTTCGGGGGCGAGGGAGTGTTTCTTGTCCTGAAGCCTGTAGGAAAACTGATTGCGCTTGCCAAGGCGGGCGTTGGTGGTGACGGAGAACGGTTGGAACTGGGTTTCGAGGCCGGCTTCCTTGAACTGGCGGGCGATGTAGTGGGCGGCTTTGTCGAGTTCGGGCATGCCGGTGCCGCGGCCGCGGAGTTCGGGGGAGGCGAGATAGCGGACGTGCTCGACGTAAGCTTTGGGGTCGATCTGAGGAGGCTTGACGGTGGCCGCGGTGGCCGCGGCGGCCAGCAGAAGGAAGATACGCGATTTCATTGTGCTTTGACGGGGGAAAGCGGGGGCAGGGCGCAGCATTCACCGGCATTCTTGGCGGTGGCCTGGTAGCCGATTTCGAATTCGATGATTTGCTTGAGGTTTTCCCAGGGTACATAGCCACCGAGTTTCCGGCCGTTGATGTACATGGTGGGGGTGGACGCGACGCCGAGGGCACGGGCTTCGGCCATGGAGCGGAGCACTTCGGCTTCGGCTTCCTTGCCGGTGCGGCAGGCATCGAGCTGGGCGGTGTCGAGACCCTTGGATTTGGCCCATTCGGTGAGTTTGGGGACGAAGTTTTCCGGGGTCAACTGGGTCTGATTGCCGAAGGCCCAATCGTGGAACTCCCAAAAGAGGGGTTCCTTCTGGCGGAAGAGACAGCGTCCGGTGGTGGCGGCAGGCATGGCCCAGGGATGGATCTGCTGGAGGGGCATGTCCTTGAAGTACAGGCGGACCTGGGTGGGGAATGCCTTCAACAGGTCGGCGCGAAGGGACTTGGCTTCCTGGGCGCAGTAGCTGCACTGGAAATCGCTGAAGAGGACGATGACGACAGGCGCGCCCGGGGTGCCGAGGGCGGGTGAGGCGTCGGTCTTGAGCTTGTCGATGTCCTTCTGAAAGGGGTTTTTCGCGACGTCGTAGACACGGGCGTCAAGGATCCGCGAGCCGTCCTTGGAGACGAGGAAGAGGCGATCTTCCGATGCGTTGCCGGCCGAGGCGTGGACGTTCACTTCCAGAAGGCCGGGCACTTCGCTGGGCTTGGGATCGCCCACGGCGATCTGGACATGGGACGGATAGAGCAAGAGGTGCCGGAGGTAGCCTTCCAGCGTTTTCTTGTCGAGGGCCGACTTGGCGGCGGGCGCCTGGGCCCAGACGAGGGCCGAGCAGAGGAGGAAGAGAAGGAGTCGTGTCACAGAACCTCTTACATAACGGGACCGATGCGCCAGGGCACGAATTCCTTGTGGCCCAGACGCTCGGCGCAAGTACGGTGGCCGCTGGCAACGGCAAGCAGCATTTCGAAAATTTCGCGGCCCACCGATTGGATGGTGGCTTGGCCGTCGGCGATGCGTCCGGCGTTGAGATCCATGTTGTCCTGCATACGGCGGTACATGGAAGTGTTGGTGGCTATTTTGATGACGGGAATTGAGGGGAAGCCGATGGCGGAGCCGCGTCCGGTGGTGAAGCAGATGAGGTTGCAGCCGCCGGCGGCGAGTCCGGTGAGGGAGACGGGATCGTAGCCGGGCGTGTTCATGAAGACGAAGCCTGGAGTGACGACACGTTCGGCGTAGTCGACGGCATCGGTTAAGGGCGATGTGCCGGCCTTGGCGACCGCACCGAGGGACTTTTCGAGGATGTTGGTGAGTCCGCCTTCTTTGTTGCCGGGGGAGGGGTTGTCGTTGAAGCTGCCGCCGAAGCGGGTGAGGTATTCCTTGTAGCCGGCGACGAAGCTGAGGAGGCGTTCGGCGACCTGGCGGTTGCGGGCGCGCTTGACCAGGAGATGCTCGGCGCCGAAGACTTCGGTGGTTTCGGCGAGGACGGAAGACCCGGCGACTTCGGAGAGGAGGTCGCAACAGTAGCCGAGGGCGGGGTTGGCGGTGATGCCGGAGAAGGAGTCGGAGCCGCCGCAGTTGAGTCCCAATACGAGCTTGGACGCGGGAGTTGGGGTTCTGCGTTCCGAGGCAGCGCGCTCGATCATGCCGGCGATGGACTTGCGAGCAGCCTCGATGGTTCCGCGAGTGCCGCCGGAGGACTGGAGCGTCATGCCGACCAGGCGGTCCTGGCGAAGGTGGACGTTGGCATGAGGCGAACCGCCGAGGTAATGCTCGATCTGGTTGACCTCGCAGCCAAGGCCGAGGATGATGGCGGCGGAGACGTTAGGGTGGTCGAGGACGCCGCCGAGGGTGCGCTGGAGCTGGATCGTGTCGGGGCCGATGGAGTGGCCGCAACCTTCGCCGTGGGGGAAGGCGATGACGCCATCGACGTTTTCGGGCAAGGTCTCGTTGGCGTAGCTGGCGGCGATGAGTTCGGCGGTGTGGGCGGCGCAGTTGGAGGCGGCGACGACGGCGATGTAGTTGCGGGTGCCGGCGCGGCCGTCTTCGCGCTGATAGCCGAGGAACGTGGGAGCGCTGGCGGGGGCGACCGGGAGGGCGATCTCACCGGTGGGGAACTCGTAGGTAAACGAGAGTTCCTCGAAGGCGACGTTGTGGACGTGGACATGGCGGCCGGGTTCGATGGCGGTGCGGGCGCGGCCCATCACCTGGCCGTAGCGGACGATGCTGCCCCCGGGGGCGATGGACTGGAGGGCGACTTTGTGGCCCATGGGGACCGCGTCGAGCACGGTGATCTCGACATTGTCGACGCGAATCTGCTGGCCGGGACCGAGCGGGGCGCGGGCGATGGCGATGTTGTCTTGCGGGCTGAGGTGTATGACGGCAGTATCCGCGGTGGGGGGAAGGGCGATGTCAACCAGACTCATGGTAGGTGAAGATTGGATCTTATCGTATTGTCGGTGGTTGGGGGCTTGGAGTGCAAAGCGGCTACTACAATGAAACATGCGTTGGCTGCTGTTCTGGGTGATCGTTCTGCCTGTTTTGGGGGAGTTCCGGACGATGGCGGTGCGGTTTGAGGGGATCGGGTGTGCCAGTTGCGTGGAGTCGCTCCCCGGGCGGATGAAGCGGATGCGCGGGGTGGAGACGGCGGAGGTAGATGCCGGTCAGGGAGTTTTGAAACTGACGCTTGGGGAGAATAACCGGGTGAAGGTGGAGCAGGTGCGGGATGCGATCGAGCAGGATGGGACGAAGGCGAAGAGCGCGGTGGTGGAAGTGCGGGGGCAGATTGAAAAGGAAGATGGGCGGTGGGTGCTGCGGGTGGGTCCGGGAGCGGTCTATGAGTTGCGAGGCGAGCGGTTGGCGGCGGGGCGAGCGGTGGTGAGCGGGGAGGCGATGCAGCTTCGGCCGGGCGAGGGGATGATTGTCATCGAGGCCAGGCAGGTGCGGGCCGAGTAATGGATTTTGCCAGCCATTTGAAATCGTCCATTGACATCGTGCAGGTGATTGCCGAGCGCATCAAGCTGCAACGCGCAGGCGGTCATGCCTTTAAGGGGCTGTGCCCGTTTCACCAGGAGAAGACGCCGTCGTTCACCGTGCGGGCGGACCGGCAGTATTTCTACTGTTTCGGGTGCCACAAGAAGGGGTCGGTGATCGACTTCGTGATGGAGTTGGACGGGCTGACGTTCTGGGAAGCGTGCGTGGCGCTGGCCGAACGGAACGGGATTCCGCTGCCGAAGAGGACGGAGCAGTCGGATGCGCGGACCAAGCAACGGGCGGGGATCTTCGAGGCGCACGAACTGGCGCAGGAATTGTACCGGAACGCACTGCGCGGGTCGAATGGGGCGGAAGCACGGGCGTACCTGGCCAAGCGTGGGGTGACGCCGCAGATGGTGGAGGAGTTCGGGCTGGGGCTGGCGGACCGGACGGGGCAGACGCTACTGCGGCGGTTGCAGCAGAAGGGGTTTGGTCCGGAGCAGCTACGGGATACGGGACTGGTGTTTGAGAAGGAAGACGGGTCGGGGTTTGTGGACCGGTTTCGCGGGCGGTTGATGTTCCCGATCCAGAACGAGATGGGGAAGATCATCGGGTTCGCGGGACGTGCGCTGGCCGAGGAGCAGCAGCCGAAGTATCTGAATTCGCCGGAAACGGAGCTGTATCACAAGAGCCACGTGCTGTATAACCTGCACCGGGCGCGGAAACCGATGCGGGACCAGAGCCACGCGATTCTGGTGGAAGGCTACATGGACGTGATCGGGCTATGGGGCGGAGGTGTGGGCGAGGCGGTGGCTAGCTGCGGTACGGCGCTGGTGAACCAGCAGGTGCGGATTCTGCGGCGGCATACGGATACCGTGGTGGTGAACTTCGATCCGGACACGGCGGGGGTGACGGCGACGGAGCGGTCGATCGACATGCTGCTGGAGGAGGGGCTGCGCATCCGGGTGCTCGGGCTACCGGGGGGGCTGGACCCGGACGAGTTTGTGCAGGAGCATGGGGCGGACGCCTACCGGGAACTCCTGAAGAAGGCGCCGCGTTACTTTGACTGGCTGGCGGACCGGGCGCGGGCGCGGTTCGACTTCCGGTCGGCGGAAGGGCGGGTGGATGCGTTGAAGTTTCTCCTGCCGTCGATACAGCGCCTGCCGGATAAGTTTGAGCGAATCGCGGTGGCGAACGATCTGGCGCATGCCCTGGGCCTCGACGCGGGGATGATCCTCGAACAGTTCCGCAAAAGCGCGGCGGAGCGGTCTGCGCCGGGCAAGGTGAAGGCGGAAGAGACTGAGATTCCGGCGGTGGAGCGGCTGCTGCTGCGGTCGCTGCTGGGGAGTGCCGCGGCGCGGGAGGCGGCGGGTCCGCTGCTGGCGGAGGTTCAGTTGGGGGAGGGGACGGTAACGCGGGCGATTCTGCAAGGTGTGGCGAGCATGGGCGAACAATTTTCGCTGGACCACTTGATGGGGAGGTTGGAGGAAAGGGATCGAAATATCCTTGCGCGGCTTTTATTTGCCGATGAGGGGAACCAGGAGGCAGCCGACGAGCAGGTGCTCGCCGACCAGGCGGTGGAGTGTGTCAGGAAGTTGGCGTCGGCTGGGAGGGAATCGGAGTATGCCGCGCTAAAGGCGCGGATTACGGCGGCGGAAAAGTCAGGTAACTTGAGTGAAGCCCTGGCGTTGAGTGAGGAACTGGCACGGAGCGGGCAAGGCACCCGACGCCGCAGAAGCACTGGTGTAGAATGAATTTGTCTGCGCACCGTAACGGAGGATAATCGCGATTTCGTGGCCGCAGAAAGTAAATTCGACCGCCTGAAAGACCTCATGGATTCGGGCAAAGAAAAGGGCTACGTCCTATACGACGAGGTCAGCGACCTGCTGCCCGAGGAGATCTCTGGCGGGCGCGAACTCGACGACATACTCGCGGATTTCGATCGGCATGGCGTGGACATTCTGGAGGCGCCGCTCGAGAAGAAGGAGGGCGACCTCGAAATAGGAGAGGATTTCACCGATCTCGACCTGGCGGTGGAAGCCTCGGACAAGACAACCGACCCGGTGCGGATGTACTTGCGCGAGATGGGCACGGTGCCGCTGCTGACGCGAGAAGGGGAGATCGAGTTAGCGAAGCGGATCGAGCGCGGACAAAGGGCACTGATGAAGGCCTTATCGAGGTCGCCGCTGGTAACCCGGGAGATGATCAGACTCTCGGCGGAAGTGCAGGCTAACACGCTGTACATTCGCGAGGTGGTGCAACTGCCGGATCCGCCGGTTCTGGACGAGGAAGTGGACGACGACGTGGCGAAGCTGGTGGCGACGGTCAGCGAGATCGAGCGGCACTATCGCAAGGCGCAGCAGTATCAGCAGAAGATTCTGGCGACGTCGCGGGGAATGAAACCGAAGCAGCACCGAAGCCTGCGCTGGGGGATGGGGCGCACGATCATTCGGGTGTCGCAGTTGATCAGGAGCATTCAGATTACGTCGCCGGTGCGGAATACGCTCGCAGCGTGTGTGCATGCGGCGGTGGAGCGTGTAAAGCCGGTAGAGCGGGAGATCGCGCGGCTGCAACGTCAACTGGAAGAGCCGGGAGCGCCGGTGGGTGCGCAGAAGGAAATTCGCAAGACTTACAAACAGAACCTCCAGGAGTTGCAGGATCTGGAAACCGAGTATGGCGCCAGCGCGGTTGAGTTGCGGCGAACGCTGCAAATTGTGGAGCGCGGGATGGCGGAAGCGGAGACTGCGAAGAAGCAGTTGATCGAGGCGAACCTGCGGCTGGTGGTGTCGATCGCCAAGCGGTACACGAACCGGGGATTACAATTTCTGGACCTGATCCAGGAAGGCAATATCGGGTTGATGAAGGCGGTGGATAAGTTCGATTATCGCCGTGGTTATAAGTTCTCGACGTATGCGACGTGGTGGGTGCGGCAGGCGATTACGCGGGCGATCGCGGACCAGGCGCGGACCATTCGCATTCCAGTGCACATGATCGAGACGATCAATAAGCTGGTTCGGATGCAGCGCGCGATGCAACAGGAGTTAGGGCGCGAGCCGACGACCGAGGAGTTATCGAAGAAAATGGACCTTCCGGTGGGGAAGGTAAGACGGATTCTGCGGATCGCCCAGGAGCCGATTTCGCTGGAGACGCCGGTGGGCGAGGAAGAGGAGTCGCACTTGGGCGACTTCATCGTCGACAAACGGGTGGTGTCGCCATCGGAGGCGGTGATCAATTTGAATTTGCGCGAGCAGACGGCGGAGGTTTTGAAGACGCTCAGCCCGCGCGAAGAGAAGATCATCAAGATGCGGTTCGGGTTGCAGGACGGCAGCGAACATACGCTCGAAGAAGTGGGACAGCAGTTTGCGGTGACGCGTGAGCGTATCCGGCAGATTGAAGCGAAGGCGCTGCGAAAGTTGCGGCATCCGTCGCGGTCGCACCGATTGCGGGCGTTTCTGGAGAACGGCGCGCAGGAGTAACAGTAGATTTTCTGATCTTCTCAGTCCGCGCCTACAATGCGGTAAACGTCCACTCCCCTCCCAGCCGACCATCGACCCCGCGGCCTATTTCTCGTGTTGAACAGCGTGGAGGCGGCGGTAAAGTTGTGTTTGCCTTTTGCCGATGGCGTCCCAGCCGTAGCGGGCGGTGACGGTTTGGCGGGCTTGCTCCTGGAGACGCGCGCGGAGTTGCGGGTCGCGGATGAGGCGTAGGATGGAGGCGGCGAAGCCGGCTGGGGTGCGGGAGACCAGGAGGTCGATGCCGGCTCTCAGGTCTTCCAGGCCGTTGATCCCGGAGGGCGTGCTTACGACGGCCTTGCCCATTGCCATCGCTTCCATGATTTTGATGTTGGTGCCGGCGGAAGCCAGGAGCGGGGCAATGACGACGGTAGCGCGGCGGTAGGCGGGACGCGGATCGGCGACGAAATCTTCGAGTTCGATACTCGACTGATCCAGAGGAGGGTCGACGCGGTCGCGGTAATGGTCGAGGAAGTAGCGGTGGCGTGAGCCGGCAATGATGTGGAGGACGGCTTCGGGGACCTCCGCCAGGACTAGGGGCCAAACCTGACGAAGAAAGAAGTCGACGGCCAGAACGTTGGGCAGGTGGGCGAAGGAGCCGATGAATAAGATGCGCGCGGGATCGGGCGATTCCGCGGCGGGCTGGAAGCGATCGAGGTCGACACCGTTGGGCAAGCTGACGGCGTTGTCGAGGCCGATGCTGCGGCGGTCCTTTTCAGACATCGCGACAACAACGTCGACCGTTCGCCAGGCGGCGCGCTCGAAACGCTCCCAGCGCTGGTGCTGTTGGGCTGTTTCCCAATCGCCCGGGTTGCGTTCGAGCAACTGGGAGTAGAGGTCGAGGGTAATGTCGTGCTCGACGAGGATGGCGCGGGCGGGTGCGCAGTCGGCGGCGTAGAGCGCCATCTGGGTGAATTCGAGCTGGACGATAGCGGCGCGCCAGCGTTTGACGGCGAGTTGGAGAGCCGCGCGAAAGGCCTCGGAGTCGAACTCGTCCACGACGGTGGGTCTTTCCGTGAGGGGCAGGAGGTGCGAGGCGTGACGCCGGACCAGGACGGTTTCCACGCAGAGCGCGAGCACTTCCGGTGGCGGCGTGGCGAGGGCATCGACGAAGGTCAACAGCACAAGGTCGAAGTCCCGGGCCGCCTGGCGCATGAGGTTGTACATGCGCACCGCGCCGCCGTGGGAGAGCGGAAACGGAATGTAAGGGCTGGCGATGATGACGACGGGGCGGCCGGTGGGTTGACGGCCGGGGAAGTTGGCGATGTCGCCCGAACCGGCGGCGAGCAAGCGCTGCTCGGGATAGAGGGCGCGTTCGCGGGGGCGGGTCCAGGAGAGGGCGTGGCCGGCCTGGCTGAGGGCGAACACCGCGGCGGGGTCGGGTTCCTGGCGGGCGGCCCGGAGGTTCAACCGATTGATGGCGCGCCGCCAGACCATGGCGAAGATGGAGGGCTCAGTGAAGACACGGGCGGCGAACTTCAGATAGTTCACTTCGAGGACGCGTTCCAACTGAGCAGCGGTGTAGTAGCGCGATGTGGTGGCGCGGTGGCGGTGTTCCACCTGCGCGCCGGCGACGAACACGCTCGGCCAGCTTTGCTGCCAGCCGCGAACGCCGAGGTCGAGGTCTTCGACGTAGGCGGGCGAGTAGATTTCGTCGAGCCCGCCCAGCCGGGCCAGTTTATGCGTATCGAATAAAGAACAGCCGCCGCTGCCGTAGAGTACCGGCGTGAGGGTTTCACCTTCGAGCGGCAGTTCGCAGGTGAGGGGGAAGTCGTCCGCGGGGCGCTCGACGGGCATCACGGCCTTGCCGGTTTCTTCACGGCGCACGCCGGGTGGGAAGAGGATTTGGGCGGTGGCGCAAAAGAGGTCCGGAATCTGATCGAAGGCTTCGAGGAGCGGCGGGAAGAAGCCTTCCGCCAGGATCATGTCGTTGTTCAACATGAGCAGGCGATCATAGCGGGCGGAGTTGACGCCGCGGTTGATGGCTTGAGAAAAGGACAGAGGCTCGGGCGAGGTGATCACGCGAACATGGGGAAAGGTCTGGTGGAGGAAGTCGCGAGTACCGTCGTCGGAGCCATTGTCGACGACGAGAACTTCTGAGGCGAGGGGAGAGAGTTGAGCGAGCAGGCCGGGCAAAAGGCGGGCGAGCAGGTCGCGGCCGTTGCGTGACGGGATGACGACGGAGACGCCGGTATCGCAGGCGTTGGGAAAGTCGCGGAGAGCGCGGCGCGAGGCGGCCCGTTTTTCCCATTGCAGCAGCCAGCCGGTGAATCGCGCCTGGGCGGCACGCAGGGGGCGGGCAAACGCGCTCGGGTGGCGCAAGCGCCAGAACAGGGTGAAGGTGAATCCGCCGGGGCGCAGTTCCCAGCGGATGAGGTTGCCGGCGCGCCAGAGGTAGTAGCGAGCGATGTTGGGCAGGGACCCGGGGCGGAGCATGAAATGGTCCAACTGCTCGTTGAAAAAGATCGTGTTGACACCGCCGAGGACGAAGCCCAGGAGCCGCATGGTCCAGTAGGGCATGCGGGGTTGGAGGATGATGCCGGAGTATTTGACGGTCTTGCCCGCGAGGGCGGAACGGCAGGCGGCGAGGTTCTGGGAGAAGGTGCGCCCGAGGTGATAGGGAATCCACTGTGCGCCATCGACGCGGAACTCGGAGATCACGTAGAGGGGCAGGTC
>JAEUQD010000758.1 GCA_016789925.1 Bryobacterales bacterium
GAAGGCGTCTTCACGGTGAAGGAGTCCGGGCCGCACCGCGCCGCCTTTGTCTCGGACCGCGGTATCGTCAGCCGCACGCCCAATGGCGTACGCCCGGGAGGGCGCGACAAAAACCCAAATGCCGCTCAGGCCTACCGCACCGTGCGCACCGCCGTCGCTTACTCCGGTTCCGCTCCAGCCAAGCCCCTTGGCCTGGAAGTGGAATTGACGGCAGCCTTGGCCGGTGGCGTTTGGGAAGTGACCCTGCTGCGCTCCGGCAAACCCGTGGCCGGCACGGAAGTGGAGGTCTTTGTGGCCGGTGCGGCGAAGGGCGTCTCCGCGGGTAAGACCGGCGCCAACGGCAAGGTGACCTACAAGCCGACGGGCAAAGGCGCTGCGATGTTCTTTGCCGAAATGAAAGACCCCGCCCCCGCCGGCTCGCATCACGACTTCGTCAACTACTCCACCGCCCTCTACGTCACCTGGTAGCCCATGCACATCGCCGACGGCATCGTACCCAACCTCTGGTGTGGCGTCGCGCATGGCGTCTCGTGGACGGCCGTCTATTGGTTGGGGAGGAAGCTGGAATCGCAGGAGGTGGTTCGCCTCGGCATGCTCGCTTCGGCCACCTTCGCCATCTCCCTGATCCATTTCCCGTTGGGCGGGACCTCCGTCCATTTGGGGCTCTATGGACTCAATGGGATCCTCGCTGGACGCCGTGCGTTCCCCGTCCTGTTCGCCGCGCTACTGTTTCAAGCCGTCCTTTTTCAACATGGCGGGCTGTTGTCGCTGGGCCTCAATGCGCTCAATATGGGTACGGGTGCGCTGTTGGCCGCCGCGTTGTGGAAGGCGCCGCTCAAACCGGAACCCTGGAAAGCCTTCGTGTGCGGGTTCATCGGAATCCTGGTTCCGGCCCTGTTGATCGCGGGTGAGTTCTACCTGATCGGCTACGGCAAGGGCTTCCTTTTCATCTCCGTGCTCTACCTGGGCGCGGCGGTGGTGGAGGGCGTCCTCACCGCCGCCATCGTATCGTTCCTGCATAGCGCCCGGCCCGCGCTCCTCTACCAACGCCGGTGACGAATCACTTCGAACAACTCGATCCGCGCACGCGCATCCTCACGATATTGGGCGCGATCATCATCGTTGCCTCGACGCCGAACGGTACGCTGGGTCCGTTTGCGGGCTACGGTCCGCTCGCCCTCTTGCTTGTTTCGACGGGCCGCGCCCCCGGCATCTACCTCGTCACGCGATCGCTGGCAGTCGCTCCGTTCGTCCTGCTGGCCGCGGGATTGCTCGTCTTTCAGGCGGGAATCATCCCCGCGACTTCCGTCGCACTCAAAGGGTTCACCGCCGCGTTCCTGCTGGCCTTCCTGACGTTCACCACGCCCCTCTCGGACCTGCTGTGGGGACTGCGCCATCTGAAAGCGCCGGAGTCGTTGAACCTGATCCTCGGCATGATGTACCGCTATACCAGCCTGCTGTCGGAAGAGTACAGCCGCCTGGAACGCGCCCGCGACAGCCGCACCACACGTCCTCTCGGACGCCACCGCTTCGCTATCTACGGACGCCAGTTCGGAACGCTGATTCTGCGCAGTTGGGACCGCGCCGAGCGGGTTCACGCCGCGATGCTCTCGCGTGGTTTCACCGGCACTTGGCCCGTCACGCGCGAATGCCATTTCGGCGCGCGGGACGCCGGGTTTCTCCTCCTCGTGAGCGCGCTCTTTCTTGGGGCTCGCTGGCTGCCTTAACGCAGGGAGCCCGCGGTCGAACTACTTCCGGTACCGCAGCGCGAAGACCGATGCGCGGCCCTGGTCGCCCCTACCTCCCAGCACGAGCAGCACCGTGTCCTGCCTGGCATCGTAGACCATGGCGCGATTCTGGCCGGCCCGCATGGCCGGTTCAGGGACGTTGGTCTTACGCCATTGGTTCGTTGAGGGCGAATACTCCCAGAGCCCATCCCCATACGTGAGAAACACGTCGGGACCCGGCAAGTAGACCGCCTCCCGGAGAGGCGCCGGCGCTTCCCCGGCGGGCTTGCGATTCTCCCATTTCCGGGTTTTCACATCGAACGTCCACAGTTCACGCCGGGCGGGTCCGGCTCCGTGCAGGATCAGTTGGTTCCGCTTGGTGTCGAAGGCCAGACTGGT
>JAEUQD010000774.1 GCA_016789925.1 Bryobacterales bacterium
CAGATTCCGCAGTCGCCATCGTAGATCACCGTCAATTCCTTGGGCCACGCGATGAACACCAGCACGGCGGCCTGCATGGCGAAGAAGAACATCGTGAAGGTGGAACCGGTGAATTCAAGCAGCGACGCGTGAAACAGCACGCTCACCCAAATGGCGTAAGGCCACAGCCGCCGGAAGAAGAACCCGGCGGCTAAGCCGAGTTCCACGACAATCGTCAGCCAGCAGAAGATCTTGCCGAGCACCAGCGGAGGCAACAGCGGCGCGGCGAACAGATACAGAGGCTGCTTCAGCCGCTGCCCGGCCCAGTAGTCGAAAAACTGTCCGGTCCACCAGTCGCTATCCAGCAGTTTGTTCAGACCCGCGCCGAAATACACGACGATCAATTGCAGACGGGGCAGCCAGACGCTCGCCGGCCGCTCATACAGCCCCACCATCACCAGCATCACACCGCAGAACGTCTTGTTATTGCCGTAATAGGCTTTGGACGAAACCACGGCCAGCAGAATGGTCGCCCCCAGGAGCAGGCAACTGGAGCGCGGCGAGCGGTTGAACAGCAGTGCGAGGGCCGAGACGACAAAAACAATGCGAAGCCCCATCTGCATTGCCGGTCCGGGCAGCGCATCCAGCGCCGGGATGAACGGCAGAAATGGCTCTGGCAGCAGCCGGAAATGCCCTGAGAGCAGCAGGGCGAGCGCAATCAGCTTGACGGCCAGCAGCAGCGGGACCGGCAGCGCCGTGCCCGTGCACCTCAGCGGGTTCCAGTGGCCCATTGCCATGTCTGCTCCGGATGACCGTTGACGCGATAGCGCAGTGTCACCTCGGTCCGGTCAGCCGGATGATACCGCTGCTCGGTCTGTTGAAAGATGTCGATCACATGCTGCACCGAGCGGTTGTCATACCCCCGAGCCGGCCGCCGGTAGCGCCGCAACACGTCCGCGGCCGGCAGCGTGCGGCCGTTCACACGCACCTCCGCCGTATAGGCCGTTTGCATATCGAACGGAGCCCAGCAGAAGTATCGTGACGGAACAAACCGGGCATAAACAATCGCCGCCAGTTGAAAGGCGAGGAGCGCGATTCCGATCACCCAGCGCATGGGTTCAGCTTAGCGCGTGCGCCTACCGTTTAGATTGAAGAGGTGCCTCTATTCATCCACGAAAGCGTGATCGACGCGCCCATCGAGGCGGTCTTCGCCTTTCATGAACGGGCCGATGCACTCAGCAAACTGACGCCCAGGTTTCCACCCGCCCGGGTCGTCGAGCGGCAGGGCGGATTGGAGAAGGGCGCACGCGTGATTCTCGAAATCGGCTTCGGTCCGCTCAAGCAAAGATGGGTGGCCCTGCATACGGGGTATGAGAAGAACCGCTACTTCGTCGACGAACAGATGAGCGGCCCGTTCCGCCGCTGGGTTCACCGCCACGAGTTCGAAAACGAGGGCGGGCGGACACGCCTCCGCGACCGTGTCGAATTCAATCTCAAAGGCGGCCCGGTGATGGACGCGCTGGCCGGCTGGTTCGCCAAACTGATGCTGCGCCCGATGTTCCGTTACCGCCACCAGGTGACTAGGTCAGAGACCGAACGCCGGCCACCAGGTTAACCAGCTTCTGATAGGCGGCCCAGCGCGCCGTTTGCGAAAAGCCGCAGTCCGGAGCGAACGAAAGCGCCTCCGGAGGCGCGTGACGCAAGCAGAGTTTCACCCTCCGGACGACCTCTTCCGGCGTCTCCACATAATAGTTCTTCACGTCAATAATGCCCACGGCGACGTGCTTGCCCGCGTCGACAATTTGCCGGATGATCTCAATTTCCGCGAACTCCCGATTGGCCATCTCCAGGTGGATCTCGTCCACCTTCAGCGCCAGAAAGGCGGGGAACAACGGAGCATAAGCGCGTGGAGCGACGGCCCGCCCTTTATAACTGCCAAAGCAAAGGTGGGTGGACAAACGGCATCGCTGCTGGACGCCGCTCACGGTGCGGTTGAAGATATCGGCAAACCGCTCCGGATCTTCGCGCCAGCCGTAGCACGACATCGACGGCTCATCCACGCAGATCTCGCGGCACCCTGCCGTAACCAGCGCCTCCAGTTCCGCCGCCACCAGCGGCAGCAGAGCTTCCGTGATCGCCCACCGGTCCGGATAACGCTCATTGGGAATCAGACGGCCCGACAGTGTATAGGGACCCGGAACCGAAGCCTTCAACACGGCAGAGCAATCGCGGGGAACCAGGCGCCGCAGGCGCTCAAACTCCTCCACCACGCCTAAGCCGCGCGGCGCGCTCAACTCGCCGGTAATTGCATGCCGTCCACGCTGGTCGTGAGCCGGCGGTCCAAACCGGCGCGCGGGCGCGCTTTCGCGATCGATACCCGAGAGGTAACCGTAAAACGACAGGTTGAAGTCCAACCGTGTCTGCTCCCCGTCGGTGATCACGTCGAGGCCGGCCGACAACTGGTCGTGAATGGCGCAGCGCACCGCGTCGTCCTGCATCTCCCTGATATCGTCGGGACCGAACTGGTCAAGGTGCGCCGAGGCAAACTCCAACCACCCCGGAAACGGATACGACCCGATGACCGTCGTCCTCATGTGAGTCTCCAGCCGGCGTCCACCGTCAACACTTCCCCGGTGATGTATCGCGACTGTGGAGACAGCAGAAAGAGCGCCGCCTGGGCGATATCCTCGGCCGGCAGCAGGTCCTTGGCCAGCGGCTGCTTGCAGCGCATCAAGGCGAGGATGCCCGAATCCGACTGGGCCCGGGCCGACATCGGTGTACGCACCAACCCCGGAGCGATCGCATTCACCCGGATGTCATGAGCGGCGTAGTAAGACGCCATCGACTTGGTGAGCGCGATCACAGCCCCTTTCGCCGCCGCGTAGGCGTGCGTCGCAAAATGAGTGGACTCCGGGTGCCCGGCCAGCACGCTCGCCATGTTCACGATCACGCCCGGCCGCTTGTTGGCCAGCCAATAGCGGATCACGGTGCGCGAAACGTAGAATAGCGTGGTCAGGTTGGCGTCCAGCGTGAATCGCCACCCTTCATCCGTGCACTCATGCACGGGACCGTCGCCCAGGCGCCGGCCCGAGGCCCCGGCGACGTTGAACAGTGCCTCGACGTTGCCCAACTCGGCGATGGCGTCACGCAAAGCGGTCTCAGTGGCTTCAGCGCGCGTGAAATCGTAAGCCGGAAGTCCGGCCAGATAGACACGATGTCCCGCCGCCCGGGCCAAAACAGCCGTGGCCTCCGCGATCCCCGTGGTTCCAGTGATCAGGATATTCATCTCAGTAAGCCACGCGAACCCACCGTTTCGAGCGCATGGACTTGTAGCCCGCGTCGAGAATCAGGTTGACGATATAGCCGTCTTCGTAGTTCTCCCGAGGCGTCTGGCCCGAGCGCACACATTCGACAAAGTGGCGCATTTCGGCCTGATAGCCATACGCGAAGGCTTCTTCGGGAAGCGGACGTGTCCAGCCGAAGTCGATGTCGGCCTTCTCGATCACATAGCCCGCGGTCTTCGACGTGAAGCTGGTAATCGGCGTCGAGCGGGTGACATCGGTGAAGATCGACCCTTCCGAGCCGTGGATCTCGTTGCGCAAATCGAGTCCGCCCTTCGTCGTCCACGACAACTCGCAGTGCGCGATGCCCCCGGAGGAGAACTTGAGCACGAGCAGCGCGTTGTCTTCGCCCTTGGTGCGCTTCGTGTGCACCAGCGTGTCGCCCCACGCCATCGCTTCCACAACTTTGTCCTGCTTGCCGTAGAAGTAGCGGGCGGCTTCGATGCAGTGGCAGGCCAGGTCGTTCAGCGCTCCCCCTCCCGTTTTGTCCACATCCCAGAAATGCGGTGAGTGGGGTCCGGAGTGCGACTCGCGCGAGCGCACCCACAGTACACGGCCCAGCGCGCCCGATTCGATCGTTTGGCGCGCCTTCACGACAGCCGGTGAAAACACTTCGGTCTCCGCGTAGCCGTGCAGCGCGCCCGCCCGCTGGTGGGCCGACTGGGCGGCGCGAAACATTGTCCGGGCTTCCGCGGAATTCCGCGCCAGCGGCTTCGTGCACACCTGGTGACGGTTGTGGCGCGCCAGCAATAAGGCGGTGGCGAGATGCTCCTCGTTGGGCAGCGCGATGATGAACAGGTCGATGTCGTCGCGCGACACCAGCGCGGCGAGGTTCGTAGTCCACTCGGGGATTCCCCACTGCGCGGCGAACGCGCGGGCGCGCTTGGCCGAGCGGGAGTAATTGACAACAACCTCCTGATGGTTGACGTCCGCCAATCCCAACAGGTAGAAGTTGGCGACGAAGCCGGAGCCGATCAGGGCAATGCGAACGGGGCGGTTGTGAACAGGTTCAGGCATAAAGGTGGGCCAGGCTTTTGCGATACTCTTCGTAGAATTTCTCTAACTGCTGCTCCGCGCTGGTGTTGCCGATGAACTGATGCGAAGGCAGCAACACGGGTGTGATCCCTTTACCAAGCAGGTTCTCCGCGGTCTGGCAGCGGATCATATTGATGATCATCCCACCCGTCACAGTTGAGGCTGGTCCGGTGCGCCACTCGAGGCCGGGCAGTTCCAGCACGCAGTCGCCCGGAGGGCACTGGTTGTCGATGATCACGTCCGCGACATCGGTGAGTTTCTCCCCCGACGAGTGTGCCGCCGGTGACTGCTCGCAGTGACCCCGCGACACAATCCCGATCACCGGAAGGCCGCGCCGCCTGGCGCCTTGGGCCATTTCAACAATCACCGGCCGGATGCCCGACGTCGAGATGATGATGAACACGTCGTGCGGCGAAAAATGGAAGCCGCGCAGAATCTGTTCCGCGTAGCCTTCGTATTTCTCCAGGTGGAGCGGCGCGCGCAGCCCGTTGTTGCCGATGATGCTGGCATGG